>JAQGJI010000037.1 GCA_028290685.1 Devosia sp.
GATGCGGTCGGCCAGCGCCAGCACCCGCTCGTCGATCACATTGGCGGCGATCTGGCGATCGAGCCGGTCGAGATCGGTTTGCGTCCCGCTGATCTGGGTGTGGAGAGCTGTCGTTTTGGTCATCAGCCCGGGCAGGCGGGTAGTCCATTCGGGCGGGGGCGTCGGCAAGGCGCCAAACGCCGCCAGGGTCTGGCACAGCCGCGCGTGCTCGGCGGCCAGCGGAAAAGCGCGCAGGATGCGCACCAATTCATCATGGCGGGCTTTAAGACTTGCCCGCTCAGCCATGGCCTGGTCATAGGCCGATTGTGCCTGGTTGGATGCAGCGACCAAGCCGGCATGGGCAGAGGCCTGCGTGTCGATGCTGTCGCGCTCGGCCTTGAGCTGGACGAGCTGTTTTTTGAGTTCGGCAATGTGGGTGGATCTGCCCAGGCGCTTGTAAATCCTGTCGGCATCGTCCTTGACCCCTGCCAGGATGGTGCCCAGATCAGCCAAGCCGGCGCTTGCCGAGAACAGCAATTCTCCCAGATCGCCCTTGGAGGCGATGATTGCATTGCCGCCCTCTTCCAGGGTTTGGTCGTCAAGCGAAAACATGGTGCGGTAGGCATCACGTGTCAGCCCTGCCAGCGGAACGCTCAGCACGGCTTCGTTGACAGCTTGCCCCCGCCCGTCCAGCAAGGAATTGGTGCGTTGCTTGACGCGAAGCAGCCGGTGATCGCGCCCGTCAAACTCGAGCAGTCCGCCTACCTGCATGCTGGGGTAAGGGTGCAGAAAATTGTAGCGGCTGCGCTCCTCGATGCCGAACAGCAAATCGAGATAAGCCGACAGCGCCGTCGACTTGCCGGCTTCGTTGAGGCCGTAAACGATGTGCAGATCAGGCGCCCCGGGCCGGGCTGCGCCCAAATCGATGCTGTAGTCGGTGAACTTGCCATAGCGGGTAAGCTCGAGCTGGCGCAGGCGCATCAATCGGTTCCGGGGGTGTCGTGTTTGAGCCGCGCCACGATATCCTGGCTGCCTTCAGCGAGCAGGAGCGCAACAAAGGCATCCAGCTCGGCTGCATCGGCGCCCATGAAGCCGCGGATTTCGGCCGGCAAATCGTTGCGCAAATCCTCAACCATCTGCCGCACATCGGCATGTGTACTCGCCGCGCCGCTGATTTCCGCCTGCATCAGCGCACCAAGTTCGAGAACCGGGTCCCCTCCAACGACGCCTTCATGCTCGATGGGGGCTTTGGTTGCGATCTCGATCTTCTCGATCCAGGTGCGGCCCAGCCCTTCGGCCCGCTGCTCTGCTTCGCTCGCCACCAGGTCGCGGTCCCGCCGCAAGCGCCAGTTGAGCGATGTCAGCCCGCGCAGTTCCAGCCGTGCTACCAGATGGGGGGAACGGGTTTTGGCCCGCACCTGGCCCAATCGTGCTTCGATCCGGTCCATGCCCTCGCGCCAGTCGGTGACCCCGCTCAGATCGACGCTCACGCGCTCGAACTGGGCAATGCTGGTCAGCCTCTCCTGCACGCTGAGCGATCGATCGTCATGCACCGTCACCAGCGAAACCGTCTTTTCGCCCGCCTCGTTGATGTCGCGCCCCTGTGGCATGCCGGGCATGACGATAGGCCGGGTCTGATCGTGGACGGCGCGCCTGTGGATATGGCCCAGGGCCCAGTAGTCGAAGCCCGAGGCCTGCAGATCGGCCACGCTGGTGGGCGCATAGTGATCGTGCCCGGGTGCACCGCCGAGGCTGGTGTGCATGATGCCGATATTGATGGCGCCGCTTTCGGGCGGCCTGTATTTGGGCAGCAGGGTTTGCGGCGCCTGGGGCTTGGTGAAGCTGAGCCCATGAATGGCGATGTCGAGCCCGCCTACCTGCTGGCTGACGGCCTCTGCCCGCCCGCCAAACACTTTGACGGAAGGGGGCAATACCAGTTCCTGGGTAATCCGGGAGAGCGCATCGTGATTGCCGCGGATCTTGTAGACCGCAATCGCCGCGGCGTGCAGGCGGCCCAGCTGCGTTGCCAGGAACCGCGCCGTCTTCATGGAGGTCTGCTCGCCGTCATACAGGTCCCCGGCGATGATCAGCGCGTCGACCTGTTCTTCCAGGCACAGATCAACAATCGCCACCAGCGCCTGGCGGGTCGAATCCCCGATCAGGCCAGCAAGATCGGGATTGCGCAGCGAGAGCGAACGCAATGGAGAATCAAGATGGATATCGGCGGTGTGGACAAAACGGAACGGCATTGCCGGCAAGATGACGTGCCAGGGGGCGTATTGCAAGGCGGCAAACGCTGGCGTGAACTGCGAGAACGGCAAGGTTCGGGGCGCCGGCGCCGCAAGCCGGCGCGTCCGTTGCCGGCCATTCAGGCCACCATTTTCTTGAGTTGAGCATCAGGCCGGGCAAGTGCGGCGGGGTCGGGACAGGCACTGCGGGCGATCAGCATCTGTGCAAGCCTGATGTCCCGGGCCACGGCGCCACCAGCGCCGATGCCGCTGGCAGCCACGAGCCGGCCGGCGGCATCGAGATGAAACAGCAGGAACGCGCCCTCGCCAAGGTCGCGCCTGACCACCGCCAGGGCCGGATCCGCCAGGCCTGCCACCTGCAGCGTCAGCTCGTATTGATCGGACCAGAACCAGGGCACGGCATCGTAGGCCATCGATTGCCCAAGCATGTTGGCTGCGGCGACGGCGCTTTGGTCCAGGGCGTTGCGCCATGATTCAAGACGCATGACCCGCCCATTCTGGCTTGCAACGGGGAATGCACAGCAATCCCCGGCTGCAAGAATATCGCCGTCCTGCGTTGTCAGGCTGGCATCAACCAGTATTCCATTGTCCACCGCCAGCCCGGCGGCCTGGGCCAGCTCGACATTGGGCACTGCGCCGATGCTGGCCACGATCACATCGCCCGTCAAACGCGTTCCGTCCTCAAGCTCGACGGTTGCCGCGCCCGGGGCAGTCTCGATCCGGGTGATCTTCACCCCGCACCGGATGTCGACGCCCTGTTGGACGTGACGGTTTTCGATGACGCGGGCGATCGCCTCGGGAACGCCCCGCAGGAGAACCCGGGGCTGGGACTCGATTACGCTGACGCTGGCGCCGCGAGCACTGGCTGTTGCCGCCACTTCCAGCCCGAGAAACCCCGCGCCCAGAACAAGGAGGCGCGTTCCAGGCCGCACCCGCTCGCGCAGGGCAAGGCAATCGGCCATGTTTCGCAGATAGCGAACACCCGCAACAACGGCGCCATCCTGCATCAATTGGCGCGGCCGCGCGCCGGTGGCGAGCAGCAGCTTGTCATAAGCAACACCAGTTCCGTCGCAAAGCCGGATGGTTTTCTGCGCGCGCTCGATGGCGCTCGCGACCACCCCGGGGCGGTAGGTAATGCCTGCAGCCGCCAAATCCCCGGCGCTGGTGATAAACGTTGCACTGGCTGCGTCATCGGCCAACACGGCCTTGGACAGGGGAGGGCGCTCATAGGGCAGATGGGGTTCGTCCCCGATCAGGTCTATCGTGCCATCATGACCCTTCTCCCGCAGGGCCAGCGCGGCCCTTGCCCCGCATTCGCCGGCCCCGATGATGACCATGCCCGTGCCAGCGCTCATCCCACGTCCACCAGCACCGCACTCCCTTCCAGCCTGACCGGGTAAGTCGCCAGATTGACGCAGACCGGTGCCCCTTTGGCGGCGCCGGTCTTGTAGTTGAAGCGCCCATTGTGCTTGGGGCACTCGATGATGTCGCCCATCACCAGGCCATCGGCCAGAAAGGCATGCTCATGCGTACAGATCCCGTCAGTCGCATAGAAGTCGCCTTCGGGGCTCCGGTAGATCGCAAAGACCCTTCCAGCATGATCGAAGCGGATCAGGTCCTCGGCCTCGATGTCGTCAACCGTGCAGGCTGCTACCCACTGGGCCATAGCCGGAATCCTTCTTGCCGATCGCGTCGATTTACTGGGCAGCCGAGGGGGCCGGAACCTCGTGGAATTCTTCGCGATACGGTTTCGCGCTGGCCGGGAGTTCCCGCTTGACGAAATAATCCTCGTAGCGAAGCTGCCGCAGGAAGGCCGGGATCATCTCGCGATAGCCCGCCAGGATCGAGGGCGAGGGCGCCGGCAGATCGTGCTTGATCGCCTCATGCAGCCTGGGCAGGGCATGGTAGGGCACCATCGGAAACATGTGGTGCTCCACATGATAGTTCATGTTCCAGTAAATGAAGCGGCTGACGGGATTCATGAGGACGCTGCGCGTGTTGAGCCGATGGTCGGTCACGTTGTCGGCCAGCCCCCCATGCTGGAGCAATCCGCACATCACCATGTGCCAGGCGCCATAGAGCCGCGGCAAACCCACCAGCACCAGTGGCAGGATGGACTGGAAATAGATCGCGGTTGCGATCACGGCGAGGTAGATCGCCAGCCAGATGCGGGCGATACGAATGGCCTTGGCTTGCTCCATCTGGGGGATGAAGCTCCTCTCGACCGGGCTGAGCTGACCGGCGGCATTCCGCAGCATGTCGCCGATCGCATGATAGGCGTCGACGATGCCGAAGACGTTGAGCACAACCCGCAAAAGGTCTGGCGGCCGCATCACGGCGATCTCGGGATCGCGGCCGACGATCGTGGTGTCGGTGTGGTGCCGCGCATGGCTCCAGCGCCAGGTCACCGGATTGCGCATGATCATGAAGCACGCGAGCTGGTAAACGACCCTGTTCATCCACTGCGTCTTGAAGGCCGTGCCGTGGCCGCACTCGTGCCAGCGGGAATCGGTGGCCGAACCATACAGGACGCCATAGGCCAGAAAAAATGGAACAGACCACCAGCTGCCCCAGAAATAGATGCCCCCGGCCGCAAAGGCGGCCATGAGGCCCAGCCAGATAAGCGTGTCGCGAATGGCCGGACCATCGCTGCGCTGCATCAATTCCTTCATCTGCTTGCGCGGGAGCGCAGTGTGGTACCACTCCGCCGCAGCCAGTCCGGTCTCTGCCGCACGCCTGGCGTCGCGCCCCAGCAAGTTGTAGTCCCGCTTGCTCGATCCGAGGTTTTCGAGCGTCATCGATAGGCTCCTTTGGACAGCGGCGGAGGATGATCGCAACTGAGCGCAAGGAAACCCCTCTTGCAATGATGGCGACTATCAAAAACCATCATCATGCCGCGGCGGGCAGCGGCCCTATTGGGCGGGCAGGTTTTCCTTGAGGAAAATACGCGGCTCGACCAGCTTTTTCGTAAGGTACGGCGCCGAGGATGCAATGGAGCCCAGAAGCTGGATAACCGACTGCTCGGCCAGCAATCGCGCATTCTGGTCGATTACCACGTCACAAATGTCGTCCACCAGGTAGCTGCGAGTCTGGCGTGTCAGGTCATGGCAGATAAAGACCGGCTTGCCGGCCGCCTTGGTGTCGTGTTCCAGCAGCGCCTTGACGATGCCCGACCGGCCCGCCCCGACGCAGTAGATGCCAAGCGGTTTGGTGTTGCCGTTGAGCAGGCGCATCGCGGCCAGAAAGCTCGCCTGGGGTTCATCGTTGATTTCGATCGCCACGTTGACATCGAGCTGACAAAAATCCTCCTGGATCACCGAACGGAACCCCATCTCGCGCTCTTCGTGACCACGATAGGATTTCGATCCGGTCAAAATGGCGACCGAGCCGGCCCGTCCGGCAAGAAAGCGCCCCATCAGCAGTGCCGCGGTTCTGCCCGCCACCCTGTTGTCGATGCCGACATAGGCCGAGCGAGGCGCCGTGGGGACGTCGGATGCGATGGTGACAACGCGAATACCTGAATCCACCAGATCGTGCAGCAGATGACGCGTCTTTGGCAGGTCGACCGCGATCACGCCGATGCCGTGCACGGACAGCGCAATGTGCTGCACCGCCTCCTTGAGGTGCTCTGGTTGAATGCCCCGCAGCGGGCGGATCCTGCAGGAAGCTACCAGCGGCAGGCGTCGGCAATAGTCTTCGATGTGCTCGGCAAGTTCTGCCAGAAAGGCGTTTGATCCAATGGGGATGAAGAATTCGAGATTGGCGGGTTTGGAGGGAAAAACCACATTGCCGACCACCGGCAGATAGCCCAGCTCCTGTGCCGCCTGCATCACCCTTTGCTTGGTGGTGGGGCGAACGCCTGCACGCGCGTTGAGCACGCGGTCCACCGTTGCGGTGGACATGCCGCTGGCTTTTGCAATGTCGGCGACGGTGGCTTTCAAGATGCTCCCTCCACGATCAATCATGCCCATCCATGCGCGGGAGCGCCAGAATTTAAACCTGATCGGCGATGCAAACTGATGGGATCGGTGATTGTACGGCGCATTTATGATGGACCCTTGGGTAGCATATAGCCCGATCATGATGGGAAATGATGGCAGCCTCAATTGAGCACGGCCCACAGGCCGCGTTGATTGGTCACCCACGGTCCCGGGGGAACCGCATGCGCTATCGTAAATTTCCGAAGTCGGGCGACGACATCAGCGTGCTGGGGTTCGGCGCGATGGGATTTGCCGGATGGTTCGGCGCTGTCTCAGACGCGGACTGCATCAGATCGCTGCAATACGCCATGGACCGCGGCGTCAATTTCATCGATACCGCCCGTGCTTATGGGGAAAGTGAAAAGATCGTCGGGGCGGCACTGCGATCCTGGGCGGGTGCAAAGCCATTCCTGGCGACCAAGATCGAAGCGCTGGGCCCCAAGTCCCAGTTCGGCATGCCTCTGGCGGTCGAGCAGGCCTTCCCCAAAGGTCACGTCACCGCCGATTGCGAACGCTCGCTGCGCACGATGGGCGTCGAGGCGATCGATCTGATGCAACTGCACCTTTACTGGCCCAATTGGGGCACTCAGGGCTATTGGATGGATGAACTCCAGGCGCTCAAGCAGCAGGGCAAGGTCCGCTTCGTTGGCATCTCGGTTCCCGATCACCGGTCGGACATGGTACTGCCGCTGGTCATGAGCGGTCTGATCGACTCGGTTCAGACCATCGTCAACATCTTCGATCCACTGGCGCTGGAAGTGCTGGCCCCAATCTGCGCCCGGCACGGCGTGGCGGTGATCGCGCGGTGCATTCTCGATGAGGGTGGGCTGACGGGCTTTCTTTCCGAGGCAATGGCGTTTCCCGAAGGGGATTTCCGGCATGGTTACTTTGACAGGACCATCAGCCGGGCCACGTATATGCAGAAGGTGGACCGGTTGCGCCAATATGTGCCGGAGGCGGCCAGCTCGCTGGCCGCACTTGCCCTGAAATTTGCCACCCATTCGAGCGAGGTGACGACAGCCATCACCTCCATGCATGTCGAGCAATATGCCAGGGCCAATATCGACGCTCTCGCCGAACCGCCGCTTGCCCAGGCAATGTACGAAAAACTGCGAACCTCGCACCGCTTTGTCAAGAACATGAACCATGTCGGGCACTGGGACGTCGCGTGAGCACGCTTGTTGGCTTCACAGAATAGGGAGAGCGCATGGTTGAGCTGTTTGGCCGGTTCATGACGCGCCGGCAACTGGCCAGTGTGTCCGGCTCGCTGTCCCAGTTCGCGGGCGTTCGCTCCATGGTGCTGGCCGATGGATTGGAGCGGGGCATACGCATGCTGGAGTTCCGCTCCGGCACCGGGCTGCGCTTCACGGTTCTGGTGGACCGCGCCTTTGATATCGCCGAATGCACCTTCAACGAAATCCCCATCGGCTGGCATTCGCCCACCGGCTTTCGCCATCCGGGCCTGCACGATTACGAAGGCGAAGGGGGATTGGGCTGGCAAAGGTCGTTTTCGGGACTTCTGGTGACGTGCGGCCTTGACCACATCCTGTTCAATGACGAGGCCCCGGCCGATCACTATTTTTCCCCATCGCGCAAAACGATCAGGAACTTCATCCACGGGCGCGTCAGCACCATACCGGGCAAGCTCGACGGCTATGGTGAGCGCTGGGAGGGCGATCGCTGTATTCTCTGGTGCGAGGGCACGGTTACCCAGGCCGCCGTGTTCGCCGAGCATCTCGAACTGCAACGGCGGATCGAGATCGAGATGGGCACCAACGACATCCGCATCACGGATCGGGTCACGAACCGCGGCTTCCGCCGCACCCCCCA
Organism: Devosia sp.; assembly: GCA_028290685.1. Taxonomy (GTDB): domain Bacteria; phylum Pseudomonadota; class Alphaproteobacteria; order Rhizobiales; family Devosiaceae; genus Devosia. The sequence goes on from JAQGJI010000037.1 coordinate 8,039, forward strand.
TATGTATTGCTACCACATCAATGTCGGGTATCCCCTGCTCGATGACGGCTCACGCTATCTGGCTCCCATCGCTGATGTGGTTTGGGCCAGCCACGCTGGCGAGCGCTACCGGGCGCAGGGGGTGGGGTACAATCGCCTGGCATTGCCAGGCCCTGAGTTCATCGAGCAGGTGTGGCAGCATGAGCTGGCTGCCGATGAGGCGGGCACAACCTCGGTGGCGCTGGTCAATGACCGCCTTGCCCTGGGTTTTGCGGTGACGACACGCAAAGAGCAGTTCCCCTGCATGTACCAGTGGCAAAATCTGCAATCGGGACAGTATGCCCTGGGCATCGAGCCTTCCACCAACCACGTCCTGGGTGCGGCCGCAGCACGCCAGCGAGGGGAAATGATCATGCTCGAGGGCGGTGAATACCGCGCCTATGACACGGTGTTTTCCATCCTGCCCGGCGCGGCCGCCATAGCCGGGGCGCAGGCCTCGATCAGGGCGAGGGCCCGCCAGCCAGACGATCCCTATCCACCGCTTTCCGGCAATTTTCTGCCGCTGCGCCAAAAACTGTGAGCCCAGGTGTCGATGTTCCCAGGGCCAAGGAGACCGCAATGAAAAACTGGCGCGTTGCCGGCATCAATTTCGACCACATGCATATGGGGGATCTGCTTCGGATGGTGGCGGAGCACCCGCAGGCTGAAATCGTCGGCATCTGCGACGCCAACCCGGCCAGGATGGACGCTGCGGCCGCAAATTTCGCTCTGCGGCCGGACCAGATCTTCACTGATGCCGACCTCTGCATCCAAACGACGGCGCCGGACCTGGTCATTCTTTGCCCCGCGACGGCCGATCATGCCCGGGAGGTCGAGCGGGTCAGCCGCCATGGCGTCGATATCCTGATCGAAAAGCCCTTTGCCGCCAATCTGGCCGATGCCGACACAATGATTGCGGCAGTGGGCAATGCCGGCACAAGGCTTGCCATCAACTGGCCGCTGCGCTGGTACCCGTCCCATGTCACAGCCAAGCGGCTGATCGATGACGGCACGATCGGGGACGTGTGCGAGGTTCATTTCTACGATGGCAATCGCGGGCCGCTCTATCATCTGGCCGACAAGATCGAAGTCTCGGACGAGGAGGTGCGCGCCGGCAAACCGAATTCGTGGTGGTACAAGCGGGAGGCGGGCGGAGGCTCGCTGCTGGATTATCTCGGCTATGGCGCAACGCTTGGAACCTGGTTCATGAACGGCCGGGCGCCGATCTGCGTCACCACCATGGTCGACCAGTCCCCCGGTATCGAGGTCGATGAGCATTCCATCACCGTGTGCCGCTACGACACGGGCCTGTCCAAATTCGAGACCCGCTGGGGCACTTTCACCGACCCCTGGGCCTTTCAGCCGCAGCCCAAATGCGGCTTCGTCATTGTCGGTACGGCCGGCACGATATCGAGCTACGATTACGAACCGACAATTGGCCTGCAAACCCGGGACCAGCGCGAAATCACGGCCGTACCGGTCGATGTACTGCAGGCGCCATTCCGCAACCCGGTGGAGTATTTCTTGCACACCAAGAGCACCGGCACCCCCGTTAGCGGGCCGCTGGACCCCGCATTGTGCCGTGTTGCCCAGCGCATCATCGACACCGCAGTGGCGTCGGCCCAGGCGCAGCGAACCCTGGACCTGTTGCCATGAGTGGGTCCGGCAATGCTCCGGCTGGGCTGAAATCGGAGGGCGAATATGCCCTGGCCTCCGCCAAGGTGCCCCGGATGGAAGCGCCGGCGCTGCCCTATGGGCCGCCCATGCCAAAGGACCGCTCGATCCGCATAGCGCTGATCGGCGCCGGTGGCATCAGCGCCGCGCATCTGGACGCCTACCAGAAGTACGGGCTCAATGTCGTGGCCATCTGCGACAGGAATCTGGACCGAGCCGAGGCCCGCCGAAACCGCTTCTTTCCCAACGCCATGGCGACAGTCGATGTTGATCGCGTGCTGCAGGATGCATCCATCCGCATCGTCGATCTGGCGATGCATGTTGATGGCCGCGTTCCGCTGATGCGCCGGGCGCTGGACGCCGGCAAGCATGTGCTGTCCCAGAAACCCTTTGTTTCGGACCTGGCGATCGGCGCCGAACTTGCCGAGCTGGCCGAGGGCAGGGGGCGCTTTCTTGCCGTCAACCAGAATGGCCGCTGGGCTCCCAATATGTCCTATATGCGCGAGGCGGTCCGGGCCGGTCTGGTTGGCGACGTGATCAGCGTGCATGCGGCACTGCAGTGGGATCACAGCTGGATCGCGGGCACGCCCTTTGAAGCGCTGGATCAGATCATCCTGCAGGACTTTGCCATCCACTGGTTCGATTTCCTGGCCAGCATCATCGGGGACAGCGCCACATCGGTTTACGCCATGGGGACTGCCGCAAAAGGCCAGTCGATCGCGTCCAGACTGCTGGCCCAGTCGGTGGTAGCCTTTCCCGGGGGACAGGCCTCGCTGATCTTTGACGGCGCTGCCCGCCATGGCGCCAGCAACATCACCACGATTGTCGGCACCAGGGGAACATTGCGCTCGCAGGGGCCCGATCTGGGGGAGCAGGCGGTGAGCATCTACCTTGAAGAGGGCGTAGGAGCGCCGGCCCTTGAGGGCCACTGGTTCAACGATGGCTTCGCGGGAGCCATGGGGGCCCTGCTGGTGGCGGTGGAAACTGGCACGGCACCGATCCACAACGCCCGCGACAATCTTGCCTCGCTCAAGCTGGTGCATGCGGCTCTGCAAAGCGCGCGCACGGGAACGGCAATCCAGCTGCGGTAATCGGGGCGCAAGCAGAGCCCGCCAGCGGGCCTGTTCGGTGCCTGGTGCCACATCTTGCGGGCAGATCGGAGCTCCCGCTGTTCACGCGGTGGCAGACCAAGACGCTTCGCGCCCGATCAAGTGCCCCAGGCCTTGCCGGCAATCAAAAACGGAAATGATGTGGCTATCGGAATGGTGGAGCTGAGCGGGGAACAACGAGGTAGCCAGCTAACCTCTTGATGCTCCATGAAACCCTTGATCTTCAGGGGCTTTGTGGTACGTGCTCGGGGTACGAAGTGGGGTACGTAGAGGTAAGAATTGGCTACGCTCTTGAGGAACAATCGACAATACCTTGAACAGCACAGGGGTAAGTGGAGGGTAAGCATCTCGGTGCCGAAGCACCTTCACCAACGGCTTGGAACTCGACTGAAGCGGCCGCTCGGCACCGACAGCCTAACCATAGCCAACC
>JAQGJI010000073.1 GCA_028290685.1 Devosia sp.
GGTCAACGTCTGTCCCAGGACCAGCCGACCTTCGATCAGGGCATCGAAAAAACTTGCCAGCGCTGAGGTGTTCCTGCCTCGGGTCATTGCTGCTTCCTTGTCCGACCGCTGGCCTTAGCGATCTTCCCGAACAATGTCACCTCCACCAAGCAAGCATGTTGACAACGCGCAATCTACCTCATTAACCTACCTAAAATTCGATATCAAATATATCTAAAGGCGCAAAGTCGCTATTTGCAGTGGGTGTCCGCTCGCTGGTAAGGGAGGAAGGTATGAAGTCTATTCATCTGAGCGGGTTTAACCGCGCTCGCCGTATGGTTGTATCAGCCGCAATAACTGCCGCATTGATGGCTGGCACCTCTAGTTTCGCTATTGGCCAGGACCAACCGTATTCCGGCACTCAGCTGACTTACTGGGGAGGTCTGATCTTTTCGGAAGATGCTAATCAGCTTCTTTCCGACACGATCACCAAATGGGGCGAAGCCAACGGCGTTCAAACCGAAGTCGTGATGATCAATCAGAATGAGACCGTTCAGCGTGTCTCTGCAGCGGTGGAATCCGGCACCATGCCTGATGCCCTCGATCTTAGCCTCGACCTGCTGATGATCATGTCCCGCCAGAATGTCTTCGTTCCGCTAGACGAGCTCTACAATCGTGTAGGAGAAGCCCAAGGCGGCTGGTACGGGTCAATCGACTTGGCGACCGATACGACCGAAATAGCCGGCGGGCGCACCGGTCTTCCATTCGGCGCTTCGGGTAACCTGCTGCTGCGTCGCACCGATCTGCTGGAGGCTGCGGGGTTTGACTCTGCGCCCGCCACCTGGGAAGAGCTGGTTGCCCAGGCAGAGGCGGTTAACGCGCCGCCAGTATCCGGGCTGGGTCTGGCGCTGTCCAATGTTGGCGATGGCAATGTGCAAGCCTCGGTTCTGCAGTCCTTTGGTGGACGCATCGCCGACGATACGGGCGAGAACGTAACCATCAAGTCCGAAGAGACTCGTACCTACCTTACTTGGCTGAAAGATGCTTGGGATCGCGGCATATTTCCACCTGGCAATGCCACTTGGGACGGAGCTGGTGACAACCAGGTTTATCTGTCCGGCCAGACAGCCTTCATCGCCAACACGGGCTCCGTAGGCATTGCCGCCCGCAACGATGACCCTGAACTTTACGAGTTCACCGCCTACTCGGCACTGCCTGCGGGCCCTATTGGCACCATCTCGCCCATCACCCCCCAGGTGCGCGCCATTTCGGCGACCAGCGACAACCAGGAAGCAGCGATGGCTCTGCTGGAACATCTGTCGCAGCCTGAATTTCTGCGGGAGTACTACAAGCTGGCTATCTATGGTCCGGTTCTTCAAGGGCAGGCAGAGTTTGAGGCCTTCAATGGAGAAGACCCCATCCATTCGGGCCTGCTCGACCTTGTTCAAAAGGGTACTGCTCCGGGATATCCAGATGTCTACAACTCCGCCTATGCGGACTTCATGGCGAACTTCATCGTTCCCAAGATGGCTCAACGCGTCGTGATCGATGGCTGGGACTTTGACCGCGCCATGGACGAAGCCCAGGCCGCCGGCCAAGCGATCTACGACAAGTACTGATCCTCCCAACCGGGCGGCAAGCGCCGCCCGGCCCCTCCCCGTCGCGAGCACCTCATGACCGACACTCCGGATTTCGGCCGGCGGCGACGCTGGCTCACCGATAGCCGTCGTACGCACCTTTTCGCCTATGCGCTGGTCGTGCCGGTGCTGCTTCTCATCATAGGGCTCGTCGCCTATCCCTTCGGCTTTGCCATCTGGGTGTCCTTCACCGATCGGGTGATCGGCAGCGTCGGCAAGTTCGTCGGACTCGCTAACTTCGAATATCTTTCGCGCAATGCCACCTTCGGCGCCGCCGTATCAAACACGATCTTTCTTGTTGTCGTTACCGACATTTTGAAGCTCGGGATCGGGCTGGGGCTCGCCTTGCTCGTAAATCAGCAATTGCCCGGCCGGGGGCTGTTCCGCTCCTTTCTGATGCTTCCATGGGCCATGCCGGCCTTTGTCGCCTTTCTCACCTGGCGCGTGCTGTACCAACCTGTTGGCGGTGGCCTCAATCTTGTGCTGACCCAGACCGGCATCTACCCCCACGTCATCGATTGGCTCGGACAGCGTCCGACGGCTATGCCCTCGGTGATCCTGGCTTCGGTCTGGCGCGGATTCCCGTTCTGGTTCATCTCGATACTTGCCGCCCTGCAGTCGATCCCAAAGGAACTTTACGAGGCAGCTCGCGTCGATGGCGCCAATGCCTGGCAACGCTTCTGGATGGTAACCGCACCCGGCATCCGTCAGGTCGTGCTGGTGACCGCCCTTCTCTCGTCCATCTGGACAGCCAATGCCTTCGAACACGTCTGGCTTTTGACCCAAGGCGGGCCGTCGGACGCAACCATGGTCTTTCCGGTGCTGGCGTATTTCGGCATGCAGACGCAGCGCATCGGCGAGGCCGCCGCAGTCTCCGTCTCCATGATGCCCGTGCTCATTGTGCTGCTTATCGCGGTAACGGCCGTCATGCAGAGGGACGACGAGCGATGAGCGTCATGAAATCCGAACGCTCGATGCGCAGAAACAGCGGCTCTGGCGCGAGCGAACGCCAGCGCATGATCGTTGGACGAGTACTGAGCTATATGGCGCTAACCATTGCCGTTCTGCTCATTCTGTTTCCGATCTATTGGATGGTGATCACGTCGCTCAAGCTACCGCGCGAAATCTACCGCGTTCCCTCGCTTTGGCCGCAGGTCTTCACGCTGGATAACTACTATAAGCTGCTGTTCGACGAGGGTTTTCTGCACCCCATCCTCAACAGCCTCATGGTTGCAACGACTGTGACCGTGGTTTCTGTGATCTTCTCGGCCTTCGCCGCGTATTCGATGGTCCGTTTTCGGTACCGCTTCAAAGGGCTTATCGGGCGGCTGATCCTTTTTGCCTATCTCACTCCCGGCTCGCTTCTGTTTATTCCCCTGTCCATCCTTATGGCGCAGCTGGGGCTGTCCAACAGCCTGCAAGGATTGATCCTGGTGGATCTTGCCTTTTCAGTACCGCTCGCGACCTGGCTCCTGCAAGGCTATTTCAGGGGTGTGCCACGGGAGCTGGAGGAACAGGGACTGATCGATGGGCTGAGCCGGATGGGCGCCCTTTTGCGCATCGTGCTCCCCCTGTCTGCACCCGGCATTGCCGCAGTTTCCATATTTGTCTTCACCGGTGCATGGAACGAACTGCTGTTCGCTCTCGTGCTGGTGAGTTCGGAAAGTCAGCGCACGGCGCCGCTGGCACTCAACTACCTCATTACCTCGGACGTGCTCCCCTGGGGGCCTTTGATGGCCGGCGCTGTCATCTCTTCAGTACCGCTCATGATCCTCTATTTCGTTGCCCAGCGCTTCATGGTGCAGGGGCTGACGGCCGGCTCTGTCAAGGGCTGAACGTTTTCACTTTTCAAGGACCGTACAATGACCATCCGCATCGCAGTCGGCCAGTTTCACGATCTCACAGACGAACGCCTCCGCTTCGCCGCTCAAATCGGCGCCACCGGCATCCAGATGAACAATCCTAGCTTGCCCGGGGAGACCCGCTGGGAGGAGAAGGACGTTCGCGCTCTGGTCGAAAAGGTGGAAGCCGCAGGACTGAAGTTCGAAGCCATCGAGAACGTGCCCACGCACTTTTACCACAAGGCCATGATGGGCCTGGATGGTCGCGACGAGCAGATCGAGAACTATCAGGCAACCATCCGCGCCGTGGCACGGGCAGGCGTGCCGATCCTTGGCTATCATTTCATGCCCAATTCGGTCTGGAGCACAGACCGCAACGCTCCAACGCGCGGAGGCGCGGTAGCACGCCGGTTCGATATGGCTGCCGTGGACGCCAATGCCGGTGACCTTGATACCCTGCGTTCCTACATGCCAACCACGTTGGGGCACGCCTTTTCCATGCCGCTCAAGAGCAAGCAAGAGGCTGTGATCACCGAAGAAGAAATGTGGGCCAATTACGAATACTTCATCAAAGCCGTCCTCCCCATTGCAGAGGAAGAAGGCATTCGCCTTGCATTGCATCCGGATGATCCACCGGTGCCGATGCTGGGCGGTGTGGCTCGGCTGTTCTATCGGCAGGAAGGCTTCAAGCGCGCCTTCGACCTGGCCGGCGCCAGCAAGGCCTGGGCGCTTGACCTATGTCTTGGCTGCTGCTCGGAAATGTCGGGCGGCAAGGTCAATGTCTCGCAGATGATAGAGTATTTCGCACCAAAGGGTGCCATCGCCTACATTCACTTCCGCGATGTACAGGGCTCGGTACCCGACTTTACGGAGTGCTTCATAGGCGACGGCAACTTCGACCCTGCCGAAATAATGGTGCTGCTGGCCAAGAGCGGTTTCGATGGCTTCCTGCTCGATGACCATGTGCCCAAGATGGACGACGACAGCAGCTGGAATCATCGCGGACGCGCTCATGCAATCGGCTACATGCAAGGCTTGCTTCGGATGGCCGATTTCTTGCGGGCAGCCTGAAAGGATACTCCATGGCGAACCTGATCATTCGCGACGTTCGCAAATCTTATGGCAGCGTTCCGGTGCTACACGGGGTTTCCATTGAAATCCCCGATGGAGAGTTCGTCATTCTTGTCGGCCCCTCCGGGTGCGGTAAGTCCACGCTGCTGCGCATGATTGCGGGGCTTGAAACCATAACCAGTGGCGAGATCGAGATCGGTGACCGCGTGGTCAATGACCTGCCCCCACGGGCCCGGGACATCGCCATGGTGTTCCAAAACTATGCACTCTATCCGCACAAGAACGTGGCCGAGAACATGGGCTACGCGCTTAAGCTGGCTGGCCGGTCGAAGGAGGAGATTGCTAAACGGGTAAACGCAGCGGCTGACATACTCGATCTCAAGCCGTTGCTACACCGGCGGCCCTCGCAACTGTCTGGTGGGCAGCGTCAACGCGTTGCGATGGGCCGCGCCATCGTGCGAGATCCCAAGGTCTTCCTGTTTGACGAGCCTTTATCAAACCTTGACGCCAAGCTACGCGTCGCCATGCGCTCCGAAATCAAGGAACTGCACCAGCGGCTCAGAACCACCACGGTCTATGTCACTCATGACCAGATCGAAGCCATGACAATGGCCGACCGCATCGTCGTCATGCACTCCGGGGTGGTTGAACAGGTTGGTGCACCACTGGACCTATATGACCGGCCGGCCAACACCTTTGTTGCCGGCTTCCTGGGTTCACCGGCCATGAATATTCTCCCTGGTCAAATTCGGCGGGATAACGGCACAACCATTTTCGACCTTGCTGGAGGCGGTAGCCTGCTGCTGCCGCCAGGTACAGAGGGGGAGACCGGACAACCATTGTTGCTGGGGATTCGCCCTGAGCACATTGCTGTCGATCCAACGGGCGATGCCTCCTTCAATGCAGATGTTGTGGTGCTCGAACCAACGGGCGCCGATACGCTGATCACAACCCGCATCGGCAGCACTGACCTGCTCGTGCTGATACGCGACCGTATGGACGCCGCAATTGGCAAGCCGCTGCCGCTGGCGATCCAACCAGGCCGCCTTCACCTGTTTGAGCCAAGTAGCGGCAGGCGGCTATGAGGCTACCGAGATTCGACGACGCAAACTTTTGCACCAGCGGTTCGCCCAGGTACAATCACGACACGCCCCTCAATGGCAGCTATAGGAAGTGCCGTTCTCAAAGCTGACCATTCTGCTGTCTGTCCGTTCTGCCAAGCGGCAAGATTGCCGTTGATGTCTCTTGTGGGAGTGGATTACGGTCCATCTACACATGAGGGTGACTCCATTAAGACAGACATTCACGAGGGGAAGAAGTGGTTCAGGCGCTGTTCCAACCTGCCAAGTGCCGCTCGGGCGCTGCAGTGTCCACTTTGAAAAAGTGGTACACCGAACACTGACCTCATGCGCTGTCGCGGCTCAGAATTTCGAAACCCAGCCGGATAGAGCGCTGATTGTGTGGCTTGCCCTGCAGCCTCCCAAGCATCAGTTTCCCCGCTTCGAGGCCGTTTTCCCTAACCGGAAATCGCACTGTCGTCAGTGACGGCGTGATCCATTTCGCGATGGGGGAGTCCCCAAAAGCGGCGATCGACAAGCGCTGCGGCACAGCGATCCCCACATCCACCGAGTAACGGATGGCGCCCACCGCGACCTGATGACCGGCAAATACCACAGCATCGATCTCCG
>JAQGJI010000110.1 GCA_028290685.1 Devosia sp.
CAGCCAGGATCTGGGCGGCACCTACGCGCGGCGCGTGCTGTTCAAGCCGGCTTCCGGACGGGCCTTCGTCAAGCGCCTCGACAGCGACGCTGGCGCCAGCGTGGCACGCGCGGAAATCGCCCTGGTCAGGCGGCGCGTCGTGGTGGCCGTGGCGGCGGACAATATCGAGCTGTTCTAGCCGGCGGGTCTGGTGCAGCAGCGGCCCGCGCGCTGGTGTGGCCCATGCCTTGGGTCGACCCCGTCCCAAAGTGAAACCCGCCTTCAGTCAAACGCAATATTGATAAGCGAAGTCTTACCTCTACGCCCTCGCTTATAGAGTTGATTAACCATTACCGGGTTAGGGTTAAACAACATCAATCCCATCAGGGACTTCCCCGGGTCAACTGCACCATGCCCAATCTGCGCCTAGCGCTGCGTATTTCAGCTCTTTGGCTGACGGCTTGCGTCATGGTCGGGGGCCTTGCGGCATTTCTGGATCCCGGGCCGCTCTGGCTGGGCATTGCGGTGCTGATGCCGGTTTTGACTGTTTTGGCCAGCCTCGTCAGCGCGGTCATGGCTGATCGGCGCGACAGCCGCAGGCTGGCCGCCCTGGCCCTGGCGGCCGGGCTCAGCGACATGCCGGACAGGATTTTGAGCATGGGCGCCATCGTCACGCGCCTGGGTCGACGGCTGGAACGGGCGCACCATTTCAAAAGCGCGATCGCTGCCCTGCAGCAACCAACGCTGGTGGTCGATGAGCAAGGCCGCATCATGGCGGCCAGCGCCGGCATGGCTACTGTGGCCGATTGCGCGAGCGAGGGCGCGAGCCTGGAAACCCTGTTTGACCCCAGCTATCTCGATGCTAGGGGCGCGATCCCCGAGTACAGCATGGTCATGCTCGGCAACAGGCGCTTTGAAGCAAGGCGCTCCGCCCTTGCCCCCGATGGGTTCCTGCTCGAGTTGATACCCTCGGGCAGCTATATCGAAGATGATGATCTGGATGCCTTTGTCGGGGCTCTTGCCAATGGACAGACCAGCTTCCGTTTCGAAAGCGAGGCTGTGTCCCGCAATGGGGCGCTCGCAGCCCTCAACGGGGCGATCGGGGCCATTGACGCGGGCCTGCTCCAGCTCGATCGCGTCGCGGCCGGCCATGATGAACTCCATGATGCACTGGAGGGGCCCTTGCGGGGCGTCGCCCGCCGGCTCAACGATTTCGCCTGTGCCGTGCTCGAGTCGGTCGCCGAGGAGCAGGAGTTGCGCACCAAGCTCGAAGCACGGCTGGCAGCGGTCGGCGGCCTGATCCAGGATTTTGAAGCGCGGCTGGCAGCAGCGGGTGGTCAGAGCGAGGCCAATCAGGATGATGCAGGGCACACGCGGCGCGCCCTGGCGTTGGGCACCGAGAAGCTCAAGCACGCCATGGTGCTGGGACGCGGCGCGCAAGAGCTGGCCGGCGCCGCGGAGACGGCCGTGCGCCGCACCCATGCTGTTGCCGGGGAGGTCGAGCAGATGACACGTCAGGTCGACCAGATGGTGCAAGCCATAGAAGACGTTTCGTTTCGAACCAATCTGCTGGCTCTCAACGCTGCGGTCGAGGCGGCACGGGCAGGCGAAAAAGGGGCTGGATTTGCCGTGGTAGCCGATGAGGTCCGTCAATTGGCACAATTGACCAATCGCTCGGCCAGGGACATCCGCGCGGTTGTTAGCCTGGGGCGCACGCAAGCGCAAAGCGGGCTGCTTGAAGCGCAGTCCTTGCAAAAAATGATAGCCGAACTGGATGCTTCTTTACGCAATCTAAGCAATGAAACCGGCACTGTCGCTGCAGCGCTTGATGTGGGTGGGCTGGCCATGGAGCGGCTCACCACCCGGATGGCGTCCTCGGGCGAGGCGGCGCAAACGGCGATCAGGCCGGCGCGGCGCTCGGTCGCCTGAACGGGCTTCCAATGGCGGCTCGAGGCGTTGGGGTGCGCCAGCGATGGATCAGGCCGAAATTTCACTCAGCAATCGCGAATTCTCGCGCATCAAGACCCGGGTCTACGCGGTGGCCGGCATCGCGCTCAGCGATGCCAAGCGCACGCTGGTGATCTCGCGCCTGAGCCGGATCGTGCGGGCGTTGAACCTGCCCAGCTTCGATAGCTATATCGACTATCTGGAGTGCAATGGCGCGGCCGTCGACAGCCAGGACTTCGTTAACGCGCTGACCACCAATCTGACCCGCTTCTACCGCGAGGATCACCATTTCGCGCATCTGCGCAGCTATATCGCCGGCCTGATCGGCACTCGGCCGCGCGGCAGCCGCTTGCGCATCTGGTCGGCGGGCTGCTCGACAGGGCAGGAGCCCTATACGATCGGCATGGATTTGCTGACCGCCTTTCCTGAACTGAAGCGCTGGGATTTCAAGATTCTGGCCACCGACATCGACACTGCGGTCCTCGCCAAGGCTGCAGGCGGGGTTTATCCCGCCAGTGAATTGGCGGGTCTTTCGCCCGAACGGCTGCGTCCGTTTACCAGCCTGGGGGATGGCACCATCTCGGTTCCCGAGACGGTGCGCCAGATGGTGTCGTTCAAGCCGCTGAACCTGATCGGTCACTGGCCCATGAAGGGGCCGTTCGATGCCATTTTCTGTCGCAATGTGGCGATCTATTTCGACAGGCCGACCCAGGGCAATGTCTTTGGCCGCTTCAGGTCCATGCTGGCGCCCGAGAGCTTTCTTTATATCGGGCATTCGGAAAACCTTGGATCGGGCGGCGAGGGTTTCCGGCTGGTCGGCAGGACCATCTACCAAACCAGCGCCATCTCCAGCAAGCAGGTCGCAGCATGAGCATCAAGGTCCTGGTGGTCGACGACTCGGCTCTGATCCGCGAGGTGCTGACCCGCATGCTGATGCGCGAGGGCGATATCGATGTGGTGGGCACCGCTACCGATCCGATCGAAGCGCGCGAAAAGATCAAGGCGCTCAACCCCGATGTGGTGACCCTGGACATCGAAATGCCCAACATGAACGGGCTGGAGTTTCTTGAAAAGCTGATGCGCCTGCGGCCCACCCCCGTGATCATGGTTTCCACCCTGACCAGGAAGGGGGCCAGCGAAACGCTTCTGGCCCTCGAACTGGGGGCGGTGGATTTCGTGGCCAAGCCCGGGGCGGGCTTTGCCGGGGGCATAGACAGCTTTGGCGCCGAGTTGCGCGAAAAAATCCGCGCCGCGGCGAAGTCGGACGTGCGGGGGCGCTCCGCCAGTCGCGCCGAAGCCCCCAGGGTCCCCGTCAGGACCGCAGCGGCCCCTGCCGGCGCGCTGATTGCCATCGGTGCCTCGACCGGGGGGGTCGAGGCGATCCGGGCCGTGCTGACCCAGATGCCGGCCGATTGCCCGCCCATCCTTATCGCCCAACACATGCCGGCGGGTTTTACCGGGCGCTTTGCGGCGCGGCTCGATGAGCTATGCGCGCTCAAGGTCGTGGAAGCCGAAGACCGGCTGGTGCTGCAAAGCGGGCATGCCTATGTCGCGCGCGGCGATTTTCACCTGCGTGTCGAGCGCTCATCGGGCCTGCTCAAGTGCCGACTGTCGCAGGACGATCTGGCGTCGGGGCACCGGCCCAGCGTCGATGTGCTGTTTGAATCGGTTGCCAGGGTGGCAGGGCCCCTGGGCGTAGGTGCCATCCTGACGGGCATGGGGCGGGACGGCGCGCGCGGTCTCAAGCAGATGCGCGATGCGGGCGCCTATACCGTCGGGCAAAGCCAGGCCTCGGCGCTGGTTTATGGCATGCCCCGCGTCGCCTTCGAAGAGGGCGCCGTTGTCGAACAGGCACCGGTGGAGGCAATCGCGGCTCGGCTGGCCAACGCCCTGGTGCGGATCCGATCGGCTGCCTGACCCGGCGCAGGCGCGGGGCGATTGAGACATTCTAAACGCTTATTGCCTAAGTTCCCCGGCGATGGCGGGGCTCCCGCCACCGCGCTCATAAGGTGATCCCAACCATGCCAAAAGCCAGTGCTGTCAGCGTCTTGATCGTTGATGACCAGCAGTCCATGCGTGGCATTTGCAAGTACATCCTGACCCAGCTCGGCTTCAAGGATATCATCGAGGCCAAGAGCGGCCGGGACGCCTTGGGCAAGCTTGAAAAAAGCAACGTCGATCTCATTATTTCCGATTGGAACATGGAAGACATCGACGGGCTGACCCTGCTCAAGGTGATCCGCAAGCATCCGCGCACGCAGGCCATGCCGTTTATCATGGCAACCGGCCGCTCGGACAAGGAGCAGGTCAAGGAAGCCATTTCCTTTGGCGTCAACAATTACATCATCAAGCCATTCGACGCCTCCACCATGAAAAAGCGCATCGAGGCGGTGATCGGCGCGCTGAGCTGAACGCTCACTGGCAGGTGGGAAGGCCGGCCTCGTGCCCGCAGGTGCAGTCGAGCCCTTAGGCCAGCGGAGCCGGTGGCTGGCAAGACAGGCTCAGGGTCGCGGCCGTGCAACAGAACTGGAACGAGTTCCGGGACAGCCCCCATTCGCGCGCAAACTGCCGGAGCGCCGGAGCCGTTCGGATGGGGAACAAACGGTTAATGGGTCTGCGCTAGGGTCTATCGGGCAATGTCAGCGGGTTGGCGATCCCGCTGCAGCTCTGGGGGATTTTCATGCACAAGCTCAGCCGCATGCTCGGCAATATCAGGATGACGACGATGATCGCCGGCCTGGTGCTGATCTCGATCATCGGCTCCATAGCGGCTGTCTCCAGCGCAATCTACTTCAACCTGCGCGAAAGCTCGATCAGCAACAGCCAGGTGCAGCAGGTCAACAATCTGGGCGTAGCGGCTACCATTCTGGAGCGGCGCATTTCCGGCTCCGTACTGAGTTGGACGCCCGAGGGCACCATGAGTGCCTTCCAGAGCTGGGCTGTTCCCCCATTCTACGACACCGAGATCATCGATTCCGTGACGCGCGTCACCCAGCAGGATGCCACCATCTACGTGCTCGATAGCGCCACGCAGAACCTGATGAGCAAGACCACCAGCCTTGCAGCGGCAGATGGTACGCGCCTGGCGGACATGGCGCTCGATGCAACGAACCCCGCCTATGCCAGCGTCATGGCGGGTGAGCAGTTCCGGGGCGTGCTGCCCATCGAGGGCATCAGCTATCTGGCTGCATTGCAGCCGATCCAGAAAATGAACGGGGAGGTCATGGGGGCGATCTTTGTCGGCACGCCCCTTGCGGCCATCCACGCCGAAGCC
>JAQGJI010000179.1 GCA_028290685.1 Devosia sp.
GGCGCTCGATGGTTTCGTAGAGCGTCGTCATGTTTTCGGCGACAAGGCGGGGTTTGAGGATGCGCCAGAGGCGGATGGTCATGTCGCTGTCTTCTGCGGCATAGCGGGCGGCGGCGTCGATGGGCACCTGGGCGAAGGTCTTTTGCCCCTTGCCCGAGCCGATCAGGTCCTTGATCGGGGTGCCGGGCACGCCCAGCCAGTGATCGGCAAGCTCGCTCATGGTGTTGAACTGGGGCCCATCGAGGCAATAGCTGAGCAGCAGCGTGTCATCGATGGAATGGACGGGCACGTCGTAGCGCGCAAGAATGCCCAGGTCGTACTTGGCATTGTGGTAGATCTTGAGGATCGAACGGTTCGCGAACATGGGGCGGACCATGTCGAGCGCCTCGCGGATCGGCATCTGCCCTTCAGCGGGGCCGCCCCCGAAGATGTCGCCGGTGCCCTCGGTATGGCCCAGGGGCAGGTAGGCGCCGGTGCCGGGGGCAATGGAGAAGGACAGCCCGACCAGATCGGCGGTCTGGTTGTCGAGCCCGGTGGTCTCGGTGTCGGTGGCGACATGGCCGGTCATCTCGATGGCATCGAGCCAGCGCTGCAGCTGGGTGGCGTCGCGGATGATCTCGTAGGCGTCGGGGTTGAAGGGGATGGCCTTGGTGGCCTGGTGCATCGCGGCGGCGTGTTCCACGGTGGCGGCATTGGCGCGGCCGGTGGCGGCCTGGCGCGCGGCGCGGGCCTCGGCGCGGGCTTCGTTGTTGAAGCCGATGGCTGGCACAGGCTTGGCGGCAAGTTCCGGATCGGGCTCGAAATCATCGGGATTGGCGTCGAGCAGGCCAGCCAGGCGCCGGGTGATGGTGTTGAACTCCATGGCTTTCAGAAACGGAAAGAGGTTTTTGGGGTCCATGGGCTGACGGGCGAGGGCGTCCAGCTCGAGCGCCACCGGCACGTCCTGCGACAGCGTTACCAGTTTTTTCGAGATGCGGGCGAGTTCGGCGTTTGCGCGCAGCTTTTCGCGGCGGGCGTTCTGCTTGATGTCGTCGACGTGCTCGAGCAGGTTTTCGATGGTGCCATAGGTGTTGATGAGTTCGGCGGCGGTCTTGACGCCGATGCCGGGAACGCCGGGGACATTGTCGACGCTGTCCCCGCACAGGGCCTGAACCTCGATCACCTTGTCGGGGGTGACGCCGAACTTGGTGAAGACCTCGTCGGGGCCGATCCAGCGCAGCGGCGGCTGGCCGGGGCGGGGGATGGTGTCGAGCATGCGGATGGAGCCATCGGGCTCGATCAGCTGCATCATGTCCTTGTCGGAGGAGACGATGGTGGCCTTGCCGCCGGCGGATTTCGCCATGCAGGCGTAGGTTGCGATGATGTCGTCGGCCTCCCAGCCTTCCATTTCGATGGAGGGAATGGAAAAGGCGCGGGTGGCGGCGCGGGTCAGCGGGAACTGCGGCACCAGCTCGGAGGGTGCGGCGGGGCGCTGGGCCTTGTAGTCGCTGTAAAGATCGTCGCGGAAGGTTTTGCCGGCATGATCAAAGATCACCGCCATATGGGTGGGCGCGTCCTCGCCCTTGAGGTCTTCGGTGAGCTTGTAGAGCATGTTGCAAAAGCCCTGCACGCAGCCCACGGGCAGCCCATCGGACTTGCGGTTGAGCTGGGGCAGGGCATGGAAGGCGCGGAAAATATAGGCCGAGCCATCAACGAGCAGCAAATGCATAAGGAGCGATTCCGGTGAACGAGCGCGCCCCGACTTTAGGGGAGATTGCACCGGCCCAAAAGGGCCTTGCCCAAAGGAACTATCTGCCGCCCGAAGCGTTCTCAGCTACTGGGGTGAGGGACCCCGTGTCTTTGAACCGAGTCTAGCAGCGTCATGTCTCAAATCGCCGGCGAACCGAAAGCGCGGCTGGGTATTCCCGGCCTCGACGATATCCTTGTGGGAGGGCTCGCCCGCGGGCACCTGTATCTGCTTGAAGGCAGCCCCGGTACCGGCAAGACCACGATCGGGCTCAAATTCCTGCTCGAGGGGCATATCAGCGGCGAAAAGGGGCTCTATGTCACCCTGTCGGAAACCGAAGCCGAGCTGCGCCTGACGGCCAAGTCGCACGGCTGGACCATTGGCGACAAGTTCGAAATCTTCGAGCTGGCTCCCCCCGACAGCCTGCTGGACAACGAGCACCAGCAATCGCTGCTGTACTCATCCGACCTGGAGCTGGGCGAAGCGACCAAGGCGATGTTCGAGGTGGTGGAGCGCCTCAGGCCCAATCGCATCGTGCTCGACAGCCTGTCGGAAATTCGCCTGCTGGCGCAGTCATCGCTGCGCTATCGCCGGCAAATCCTGATGCTCAAACATTATTTTGCCCGTACCGGGGCAACTGTCATGCTGCTCGACGATCTGACCAGCGATGCCAACGACAAGACCGTGCATTCGGTGGCCCACGGGGTGATCCGGCTGGAAGAGCTGGCCCCGGTCTATGGCCCGGAGCGGCGGCGCCTGCGGGTGCTGAAATATCGCGGCCAGTCCTATCGCGGCGGCTTTCACGACTTTGCCATCAAGCATGGTGGCGCCGAGGTTTTTCCGCGCCTTGTCGCCTCCGAGCACCGGACGCGCTTCGAGCGGTCGGCGCTGACCAGCAATATCGCCGAACTCGACGATCTGCTGGGGGGAGGCATCGAGCGCGGCTCGAGCGCGCTGGTGCTGGGCCCGGCCGGGGCGGGCAAGTCGCTGCTGACGCTGCACTTTGCGCGGGCCGCGGTGCAGCGGGGAGAAAAGGCGGCGCTGTTTATCTTTGACGAGGAGCTGGGCCTGCTGTTTACCCGGGCCAAGGCCATGGGGATCGATCTGGAGGAACTGCGCGACAGCGGCGATCTGCTGATCGAGCAGGTGGATGCGGCCGAGCTGTCGCCGGGTGAGTTTGCCCACATGGTGCGCCAAAGAGTGACCGAGGCGGAGGTCAAGACCGTGGTGATCGACAGCCTCAATGGCTATCAGGCTTCGATGCCCGAAGAGCAGGCCCTGCTGCTGCACATGCACGAATTGCTGCAGTATCTGAACCGGCAGGGCGCCACGACCTTTGTGACGGTGGCCCAGCACGGCCTGGTGGGGGACATGAAATCGCCGGTCGACATAACCTATCTGGCCGACAGCGTGATTCTGCTGCGCTATTTCGAGGCCGTGGGGCGCGTGCGGCGCGCGATCTCGGTGATCAAGAAGCGCTCCGGCCAACACGAGGACAGTATCCGGGAATACCGCATCGGCAAGCAGGGCTTTGCCATCGGCCGCCCGCTGATCGATTTCCAGGGCGTGTTGCGCGGCGTTCCCACCTATACGGGCTCGATCAATCCGCTGCTGGGTGAAGAAGGGGACCCCAGATTTGGCAAGACCGCCGGAGACGAATTGACTTGATCAATTCGGAGCGCGCGCTGATTTTGGCCCCAGGCGGGCGGGACGGCAGCGTGGCCACGGCCTTGTTGCGCGATGGCGGCCGGACGGCCGACACCTGCAGCAGCATCGTCGATCTGGTTGGTGGCCTGGGGGAGGGCGCGGGCCTTGCCATCATCACGAGCGAAGCACTGCAATATGCCGATCTGGGGCCGCTGTGGGAGTGGATCGAGCACCAGCCGCCGTGGTCCGATTTTCCCTTCATCATCCTGAGCCAGCGCGCAGCGGTGCCCGAGCAAGGGTCCTTGATCGCGGAGCTGCAAGCGCGGCTGGGCAATGTCATCGTGCTGGAGCGCCCCTTTCATCCCGGTGCGCTGCTCAACGTGGTGGGCAATGCGCTGCGCGGACGACGCCGGCAATACCAGGCCAGACGCTATCTGGAGGCCGTGCGCGAAGGCGAACATCGCCTGCAAACGGCGCTGCTGGCCGGACGCATGGGCGCCTGGGAGCTCGATGTGGCCGAGCAGGTGCTCAGCGGGTCGGACCAGTTCCGCGCCTGTTTCGGGCGCGGTCCGGGCGAGCCGTTCCTGTTTGCCGACCTGATCGAAAGCGTGTCGCTATATGACCAGGGTCGCGTGCAGCGGGCGTTTGACGATGCGATGAAGACCGGAGCCGATGTGGTGCTCGACTTCCGGGTGCACTGGCCGGACGGGCGCGAACACTGGATCGATGCGCGGGCGCGGGTGCTGCCTGACCGGCACGGCCGGCCGCAAACGCTGGTGGGCGTTGCCTCCGATATCACCCAGCGCAAGGCGGCAGAGGCCGAGCGCGAGAAGCTTCTGGCTGCAATTGCCGCCGAGCGCGAGCGCACCCAGCAGGCCTTGCGTGGTGAGCGGGCACTGTCGGGCCTGCTGTTGACCAGTGTTCCGGCCGGCATTGTCGCCTATGACGCCGAGCTGCGCGTGACCATCTGGAATCC
>JAQGJI010000186.1 GCA_028290685.1 Devosia sp.
AGCGAGCCAGAATGGCATGGCGCTTGCGATGGTGAGACTGCGCCGCAAACAAAAACGGGCGCGTGGAGGATCATCATGAAAAAAGTTCTACTGGCGCTCAGCGCCGGTCTCCTGCTGTCGACTGCGGCCTTTGCCCAGGGCACCGTTACGGTGGTTACATCCTTCTCCAAGGACATGACCGACCCGATCAAGGCAGCGTTCGAAAAGGCTCGCCCCGGCTATATCCTGGACGTACAGAACCGGAATACCAATGCCGGCGTCACCTTCCTCCAGGAAACCCGGGCCAACAATCAGGTCGACCTGTTCTGGGCCTCGGCGCCGGACGCCTTTGTTACGCTCAAGAACCAGGACCTGCTGGCCAAGTTCGAGCCCGAAGCCGAAGGCTTGCCCGACACCATCGGCTCCTACAGCGTCAACGACGCGGATGGCTATTTCTTCGGCTTTGCCGCATCGGGCTACGGCATGATGTGGAACAACCGCTATCTGGAAGCGAACGGACTGACACCGCCGGCTGAATGGGATGATCTGGCCGCCCCTCAGTACCATGACCACGTCATCATCGCCGCACCATCGCGCTCAGGCACTACTCACCTGACCATCGAGACCATTCTTCAGGGCGAAGGCTGGGAGGGCGGCTGGGGGCTGCTCAAGCGCATCGGCGGCAATTTCCAGCAGGTCAGCGATCGCTCGTTTGGCGTGCCGGACGCGGTAAATTCGGGTCAGGCCGGTGTCGGTATCGTCATCGACTTCTTCGGCTTCTCCGCCATGGCCGGCGGATTCCCGGTGAGCTTCAAATATCCTTCGGTCACTACCGTGGTGCCGGCAAACGTGGCCATCGTGGCGCAGGCGCCCAATCAAGAAGGCGCCGAGACCTTCATCAATTTCCTGCTGTCCGAAGAAGGTCAGCTTGAATTGTTTCACCCGGCCATTCAGCGCCTGCCGATCAACCCGGCTGTGTATGACCGTGCGCCAGAGGGCCTTCCGAACCCGTTCGAAGACGAGCAGTTCAAGTCGATGATCTCCTTTGACGGCGATCTGTCCTCCGGCCGCACCGCTGTGGTCGATGCGCTGTTCGACCAGACCATCACCTTCCAGCTCGACAATCTTCAGGCTGCGGTCGCGGCCATCCACGCTGCAGAGGCGGCCCTGGAAGGCCAGGACAATGCCGAAGCGCGTGCCCTGGTCGATGAGGCCATCGCGCTGATTTCAGCCAGCCCGATCACCGAACAGGAAGCAAGCAGCCCAGAGATCGTCGATGCCTTCGAGGGCGGCGAGCAGGCTTCGGCGCGGCAGTCGCAGCTTGAGCAGGCATGGGCCTCGGCCGCTCAGGAAAATTATGCGGCGGCACGGGAAAAGGCCCAGAGCGCAAGCGCGCTGCTGAACTGACCCAGCCATATCGGCAAGGCAAGGGTCCGTGTCGTTCACTGAGCGGCACGGACCATCTTAGGGCACGTGCAAACGCCCCCATGCTTCTGCAACAATTCGTGAGACACCGATGACTGATATGAGTATGGCTCCGGTCAAGGCGCGCAAAGGGTTCTCCGGCCTCGTGCTCCTGATGCTGGCGATAGGGGCGTTCCTCTTGCTGTTTCTGCTTATCCCGGCAGGAACGGTTATCTATGTCGCCTTTACCGAAAAGGGCACGGGCGCACTGACGCTGGTCAATTTCCTCGACTTCCTTGAAAACGACCTGTTCAAGCGATCCTTCGTCAACTCGGCCTACGTCTCGGCAATGTCGGTTGTCTGGGCGAGCGTTTTCGCGCTGCCGCTTGCAGTGATAACGACCCGGTTCGAGTTCCGCGGGTCCGTGATCATCCAGACGCTTGGCTTTCTGCCTCTCATCATGCCGCCATTCGTCGGAGCGGTGGCCATGCTGCTGCTGTTCGGCCGCAACGGCACGGTCAATCTGTGGCTCGACCAATTTTTCGGCATCAAGCTGCCGTTCATGGAAGGGCTGAACGGGGTCATTTTCGTGCAATCGCTGCACTATTTCCCGTTTATTCTCATCAACGTCTCCAACAGCCTGCGCCAGATCGACGTCTCGATGGAGGAAGCGGCGCAAAACCTCGGCTCCAGCGGCTTCCGGCTGTTTCGCAAAATCGTCTTCCCGCTCGCCATGCCCGGGTATCTGGCCGGTGCGGCGCTGGTTTTCGTCAAGGTGTTTGACGATCTGGCCACTCCGCTTCTGCTCAACGTCACCGACATGCTGGCCCCCCAGGCCTATCTGCGCGTCACCTCGATCGGATTGTCCGATCCGATGGGCTATGTGATCGCAACCATCCTGATTGCGGTATCGGTCTTTGCCATGTGGGCGTCGGTCGCGCTGATGCGCGGCAGGGATTATGCAACTGTGCAGCGTGGCGGGGGTGGACTTGCCAAACGCAAGCTGAAGCCGCGCGAAGCCGTGCTCGCCTATGGCGTGGTCGTTTTCGTCCTGCTGCTGGTTCTATCGCCCCATATCGGGCTGCTGCTGCTCTCCTTTGCGAGCATCTGGTCGTTCAGTGCCCTGCCGGACGGCTACACCATGGCCCATTATGGCCGTGTCATCGGCGAGAGCTCGATCTACATCAAAAACACGCTGATCTACGCCTCCACTGCCGGCCTGATCGACGTCGTCATCGGTGGGGGCATCGCCTATCTCGTGCTCCGCACCAAGCTATTCGGGCGGCAATGGCTGGATTGGGCGGCAACGGCGGCGCTCGCCGTGCCCGGCGTCGTGCTGGGCATAGGTTATCTGCGCACGTTCTATGGGGTCACCCTGCCGAACGGTACATCGCTCACCAGCCTGCCGATCATGATCATCCTGGCGCTTGCCGTTCGGCGCCTGCCCTATGCGCTGCGGGCGATCTTTGCGGCCATGCAGCAGATATCGGTCTCGCTTGAAGAGGCAGCGGAAAACCTGGGCGCCAACAAGGCCCGCACCGTGCAACGTATCGTCCTGCCCCTGATGCTGGGCGGTCTGCTCGCCGGCTTTGTCACGAGTTTCGCGACAGCGGCCGTGGAGCTTTCGGCAACCCTGATGCTGATCCAGTCCAACAACGACGCGCCGATCGCCTATGGGCTCTACATGTTCATGCAGTCGCCTGCCGGCCGCGGACCTGGCGCCGCCCTTGGTGTCATCGCGGTGCTGCTCGTGGCCATCTGCACCTTTGTTTCCCATGTCGTCATCGAACGCAGCCAGAAATCACTCGGATT
Source organism: Devosia sp. (assembly GCA_028290685.1). Taxonomy (GTDB): domain Bacteria; phylum Pseudomonadota; class Alphaproteobacteria; order Rhizobiales; family Devosiaceae; genus Devosia. The sequence continues at coordinate 3,196 of JAQGJI010000186.1, forward strand.
GAAAAAATGACCAAAGTCAGTGCTGTTTCCGCGATGCGGATTGATCCGCAAGCCATCACCATCGAGGGCGTCAACGTTCACTATGGAGCCCTTCGTGTGCTCAAGGACATCAACCTTGAGATCAAGCCGGGGGAGCTGTTCGCGTTTCTGGGGCCCTCAGGATGTGGCAAGACCACGCTCCTGCGCCTGATCGCGGGCTTCCTCTCCGCCACTACGGGCCGCGTCGTGGTTGGCAATGCCGACCTCACCAATACCCCGCCCTGGAAGCGCGATGTCGGCATGGTGTTCCAGTCCTATGCGCTGTGGCCGCATATGACGGTGCGCAAGAACATTGCCTTTGGTCTCGAAGAGCGCCGCCTGCCCCGGGCGGAGATCGACAAGCGCGTCGATGCCGCCCTGGACCTCGTCGGCATGCGGCACCTGGCAGATCGCCGGCCATCACAGCTTTCGGGCGGCCAGCAACAGCGCGTGGCGGTGGCACGTACGATCGTGATCCGTCCCAAAGTGCTGCTGCTCGATGAGCCGCTGTCCAATCTGGACGCCAAGATGCGGGTGCAGGTGCGTCAGGAATTGCGCGAACTCCAGCTCAGGCTCGGGCTCACCACAATCTTTGTCACCCACGATCAGGAGGAGGCCAACACCATCTGCGACCGCATCGCGGTGTTCAGCGATGGCGAAATCCAGCAGGTGGGCAAGCCCATGGATCTCTATGCCAACCCCGCCAACCTGTTCGTCGCCAGCTTTCTGGGCACAGCCAATATCATCGAGGGATCGGTGTCCGGAATCGGTGCAAACCGCATCTTCACGACCTCGAGCAGCGTGGCGATTCCGGTGGCCGAGAATGCTGTCGTGCCCCCGGGTGCCAAGCTGGTCTTCAGGCCCCAGCATTGCTCGCTCACCCCCGCCAACCCCGACGATGTCCGCCTTTCGGGAACCATCAACACCATCGAGTTCCTGGGTGCTGCCGTGCGATACGAGCTCAAGATGGGGGCCGACAGCCTGCTGATCGAATTGCCCTTCCAGAGCGCCGATATGGTGAAGAAGGAGGGTGACATTCTCGAGACCTACCTGCCGCGCAGTGCCATGCTCTGGCTGGCCGACTAGCCCGGTCGATGATGCGAAAGCGGTAGTCGCCTGCCCCATTCGCAACTTTGCCTGAGCCCGGTCATGGTTTAGCGTCCGGGCGGAAATGTTGTTGCGCTAGCGCCTGGGGAGGGGCGAAGCCGATGAAGACCTTGGGGCAGTTGATCGCGCGCGCTGCCACGGCAGCGGGCCTGCTGGGTTTGGCCAATGTCGCGTTGGCAAGCGAGGAGCTTGTTGTCCTTACCTCGTTCCCGCCCTCGTTCTACGAGGTGTTTGTCGAGCGCTTCGCCCAGTCCCATCCTGAGCTCCAGATCAAGGTCATCCAGCGCAGTACGGCCAGTGGCGTCCATTTCCTGCTCGAACGGCCCCAGGTCGATGTGGACCTGTTCTGGGTGTCCTCGCCGGACGCGTTCGAATTGCTCAAGTCGGAAGAGCAATTGATGCCGGTTCCCTTCAACAACCCCACGACCCAGACCGCAATTGCCGGACATCCCGTGCACGATCCCGAGGCCCATTATTACGGCTTTGCCTTCTCCACCTACGGCGTTGCCTATAATTCCCAATACCTTGCCGCGCATGGGCTGGAGATGCCGCGCCAATGGCAGGACCTTGCCGCCCCCGGCTATGCGGGGCATTTGGGGATCACCTCGCCGGCCCGGTCGGGAACCTCCCATTTCATCGTGGAGGCAATCCTGCAGACCTTTGGCTGGAACGAGGGCTGGGCGATGTTGTCTCGCATGGGGGGAAATCTCTCGACCATAACGGCGCGCAGCTTCGGTGTGCTGGATGGCATAGAGCAGGCCCGGTTCGGGCTCGGCCCCACCATCGATTTCCTGGCCTTCAGCGGCGGACCGCCCCACGACAAAATAGGCTATCGCGCGCTCGAGCCGCTCTTTCTGGCCCCCGCCAGCATTGCCGCGCTGCAACGCAGCCAGAACAGGGAAGCGGCAATAGCCTTCATCAATTTCCTGATGTCGCCAGAAGGCCAGCGCCTTCTGATGGATCCCGAAATCGGCCGCATACCGGTGGATGACGAACTGCGCGCCGCCGCGCTCGCCCAGCAGGGTCTTGTCCTGGCGGAAGCCAGGTCGGACGACAGCACGGTGTTTGACGCGGCCCTGTCCGCCCGGCGCTATGAACTGGTCAATATCATCTTCGATGAGTGGGTGGTGGCAAACCGGCAGGCTCTCAGCGACAACTGGCAACGCATTGTGCCGGACGCGCCCGAACACGCGCCTGCATCGGCGCTCCTGAGCGCGCCCCCGATCGCCGAAGCGCGGGCCAATGAAATCATGGCCAGCGGGCTCATGCGCGGCGCCTCGGGCGATAGCCTCATGTCTGAAGAACAGCAGGCGGTGCACGCCGAGATACGCAGCGCCGTGCAAGCCAATATCGCAGCCGCTGAGGCGATCCTCAACACCAGGACAGAAATCCAAGTTGAGCGCAATTAGCAGCCCAGAGACCCTTTCGAAGCGTCGCTGGGGCATTGGAACGCGCCTTGCCCTGGCATTCGCGCTGGTGGTGGGCATGTCGAGCATAGCCTGCCTTGCCGGGCTGCTGTTGTATGAACGCCTCTCGGCAGAGATGCAGCAAATCGCGCAACGCGAACTGCCACGTCTTTCGATCGCTACCCGGCTCGCCCGCCTTGGCGCCGATATCAACGCCAATGTCTCCTTGCTGTCGCGCGCCGAAACCGAGGCGGACTTCAACGAATTGCACAAGGATGGGGAAAGCCTGCTCGATGAGCTTTCCGCCATCATCGCGGCCTCGACAGTGCTGAGCAATGAGGACGGGCTCAGCGCCGGCCTATCCGATCTGTCGGGCAATCTCGAAAGTCTCAAGGAAGAAGCGGGGCGCCGCTTTGCACTTGAAGCGAACATGCGCGCACTGGTCGGCGAGCTGCGCTGGCTGCAATCGGACATGATTTTTGAAATCGAGCCATTGATCGACGATGCCCGCTTCAACCTCGAACGCGATCTCGATCTATCCGCCCCACCGGCTCTGATATTGCGCGAGAACGAACGCAGCCAGGCGCTGCTGGTCACCCTCGCCCAGGCCAATCTCGCCATCGGCTTGCTGACACGCGTGTCGGAATTGTCCACCCGCTCGGGCATCAATGATGTCTTCGCCTTTCTCGATGACAGTACCGACGATCTACGCAGCAGCATTGCCGTCCTGTCCATCTGGCCGGACAGCATCACCGTACGCCAGCTGGCGCTGCGGATCGTCCAGCTCGCGGATCGACGCACCGGGGTTCCCGCGCTGACGCTCGAAGAAATTTCCGTGCTTGAGCAGATGAACGCCATCTACCTCGATGCGCAGCGCACCGTGGAGACGCTGGGGCGCCAGATCGGGGTCGAGGTGGCCAATAGCGAAGAAAACTCCCAGAAGGCCTCCGCCAATGTAGAAATTGTGCTGACCCTGGGCCGCGTCCTGCTGCTGATCATCGTCGGCGCTTCGATTGCCGGGGCCTGCGCCGTCGCCTACTTCTATATCCACCGCAACCTGGTGCTCAGCATTCGCCGGCTCGCCGCCGACGCCGTCAACGTCTCCGAAGGCCGGCCGGCCTCCGCCCCGGCGCTGCACCGCGATGATGAGCTGGGCGATCTGGCCGCGGCCCTGCGCAAATTCCGCCAGACCAGGGATGAGCTGATCCAGTCCGCCAAACTCGCCGCCGTGGGGCAGATGGCCACCGGCATTGCCCACGAGCTCAACCAGCCGCTTTCAGCCCTGCGCTCCTACGCCTTCAACGGCACGCGGCAGCTCGATAGCGGAAAAACCGCGGAGGCCCAGCAGAGCTTTGTCAGGATTTCCGCCCTTGTCGAGCGGATGGGCAATCAGATCAATCACATGCGCCGCTTCTCCCGCCTGCCGGCCGCCAATCTCAATGCCACCTCCGTGGCGACGGCAATTGATGAAGCCATTGCCCTGCTCAAGCATCGCTTCGACGAGGAAAATGCCGAAATCGCCTATGATCCGGACACGGCAGCGAACGTCTTCGCCATCGCCGAGCTGGTCAAGCTCGAACAGGTTCTGGTCAACCTCATCTCCAATGGCCTCGACGCCCTGCCCGCAACAGGCCAGCGTTTGGTGTCCATTGGCGTTGAGTGCTGCGAGGGCATCGTCTCCATCCGCATCACCGATACTGGCGGGGGCATAGCGCGCGAGGACCATTCGCGCGTCTTCGATCCGTTCTTTACCACCAAGCAGGCCGGCGCGGGGCTGGGCCTGGGGCTATCGATCTCGCGCAATCTGGCCAGTGATTTTGGCGGCCGGCTCGTGCTGGAAAGCACCAGCATGCACGGCTCGAGCTTTCTTCTGACCTTGAGCGAGGCTCCACTTGAGTAGCATGGACGTCTATTTCTGCGACGATGACCCCGAGGTGCTCGAAGCCTATACCATGTCCTTCGAGATCGAGGGGCTGAAGGTGCGTGCCTTCTCTTCGGCTCATCAATTGATTGCGGTGCTCGAGCCTGGCGCGCGCTGCGTCGTGCTCTCCGATATGCGCATGCCGGGCATGGATGGCTTCGAGCTGCTGCGGCAAGCCTGCCGGATCGATCAGGAAATTCCCGTCCTGTTTCTCACCGGCCATGGTGATGTGCCCATGGCGGTTCAGGCTTTGCGGCAGGGCGCATGGGATTTCATCGAGAAACCGGCCGATCCCGTCGTGCTGGTGGAGACCCTGGCCCGCGCAATGGACAATCGCCGCGTCGTCCTCGAAAACCGCTATCTGCGCTCGGTGCTCACCGACCCAAATTCGGTCAGCGGACGGATTTTGGGCAATTCACCGCCCACACAATACCTGCGCCAGACGCTGATGCGTCTCGCCAATACCTCGGTGGACGTGCTGCTGCTGGGGGAAACCGGCACCGGCAAGGAAGTCGCCGCGCGCATCCTGCACGATTTCGGCATCGGCCGGCAGGCCCCCTTTGTCGCGATCAATTGCGGGGCGCTGGCCGAATCCGTGATCGAGTCAGAGTTGTTCGGCCATGAAGCCGGCTCCTTTACCGGCGCCGACAAGCTGCGCATCGGCAAGATCGAGCAGGCCAATGGCGGCACGCTGTTTCTTGATGAAGTCGAATCGATGTCGCTGGCGGCGCAGGTGCGGCTCTTGCGCGTGCTGCAGGAACGCACCCTGGTGCGCCTGGGCAGCAACAAGGAAATCCCGCTCAAGCTGCGAATCGTGACTGCCGCCAAGGACGATCTGATTGCGCTTGGCCGCACTGGCCGGTTCCGCCAGGACCTGGCCTATCGTCTCGACATCGCCCGGGTCGAACTGCCCCCCCTGCGCGAACGGGGCGACGACGTCCTCGTCATTTTCGAGCACTTCCTGAGCCTGGCCGCCCAGCGTGAAGGCCATGCCCCGCCGCCGATCTCACCAAGCCTGCGCGCCGCACTGCTCGAGCACGATTGGCCCGGCAATATAAGGGAAGTGCGCAACCGCGCCGAACGGCTGCTTCTGGGCATGGACGAACGCCAGCCGGCCCCGCAAGCCCAGCCCAGCGACGCAGACACCCTCAAGGAGCAACTCGACCGCGCCGAACGCGCCGCCATCGAAGAAGCGTTACGCGTCCACCGCAACCACCTGGGCCGAGTAGCCGACACCCTCGGCGTCTCGCGCAAAACCCTGTACCTGAAAATGCGCAAGCTGGGCCGCAAGTTCGTCAGTGACAGCGACTGAGCTTGAGCGCAGGCAATCGCCGGGGGCACCTGATCCGAAAAAGAAGATGGTTGGTGGCGGTGCTGTGCCAGAGCGCTGAACGAAACCGGCACAGATGGCGTCTAGGAAGTCGGATGGAACTGTCTAGAGCCGATCTGGCCGTTTCGGCTGGCCATCCTAAACCCTTACGGGTAAAGGATAAAATGGTAGCGAAGCCCAGATTTGAACTGGGGACACACGGATTATGGTATGGCAACGAAACATCATACCCGGTGTTTTTAAATAGCATACACCAAGCGTGTGCTACGCCTGTTCAAGCTGGGGCTTTGACAGACTGTAGAAATGTCCAAGCTTTCGAGGATGGTGTTTCACTTTCAAAGGAGTTCAAACTCAGCTCAATAGCAAGTCGGAGTAATTCCGCCGGCCCGTGCAGGCCGTATGTGTTTGAACGTGATCACTCCCATCAGCAGACCGAGTAATACCTAAGGTTGTTCCGGTGACGAAACGGGCCACCGGCGCACATAGATATAACACGCCATCAGTGATATCTTCTGGCTGACCCCAGCGCTTGACGATGGAGCGCGCCATGAGCTGGTCAGTGCGGACCTGATCGGTCTGCAGTCTGAATAGCCCCTAGATTTGTAGACGCCTTCTTCCCTAATTTTGAGGCAAGGAGGCCTATATGGGCAGAGCCAATTTCAGCGACGAGTTCAAGCGCGACGCGGTGCGTCAGATCACCGAGCGCGGCTATCCGGTTTCGGAGGTGTCGCAGCGCCTGGGCGTGAGTGCGCATTCGCTTTACGAGTGGCGCAAGAAG
>JAQGJI010000015.1 GCA_028290685.1 Devosia sp.
GATTTTCCAGCTGTTAAAGCAAAGGTTGAAGAAGAACTCGCCGAGGTTGCTCAGGCTCACGCCCAGAATGACAAGGCCGCTGTCCACGAAGAAATCGGCGATCTGCTTTTCGCCGTGGCGAACCTTGCGCGCAAGGCGGGTGTGGATGCCGAGGCAGCCCTGCGCGACGCAAATTTCAAGTTCACCCGCCGCTTCAAGCACGTGGAAGCCCGCTGCCGCGAGGAGGGTATCGAGCCGGCCGATGCCGGTTTGGAGCGATTGGACGGCTACTGGAACGAGATCAGGGCTGCGGACAAGGGCTGACGCTGACGGACCAGTATACCTTGTCCTGGGCTGGCCCAGGCACAGGTACCCAGATCACGGTTGGGTTTCGCCCCGTTCAGACTTCCGGATTTTCGATCCGCCCATTGAAGCGCTCAACAAACGCCGCGCGGTGGCGCGGCTCCACCCGGACCACAAAGCCCGAACCGGTCTCGGTGGGCTCCTCGCGTGAAATGATCTCGGCATGGGAATGCAACCAGCCGATATCGGCGCCGGCCGTATGGGGCACATGCACATGATAGGTGCGGCTGTTTTCTCCCAGCGCGGCCTCGATGGCCAGCTTGAGCGCGTCGAGCCCCTGCCCTGTTGTCGCGGACACGGGCACAACGCTGGCGACCTTGCCCGCGGGCGCAATGCCCGACAGCAGACCGTCGACGGACAGCTCGCCCTGCCCCAGCAGATCGATCTTGTTCCAGACTTCGATGATAGGGGTCGTTTCTGGCGAAACGCCCAGATCCCCAAGAACCTTCAGAACATCCTGTGCCTGCGCCAGATGATCGGGGCTTGCGATATCGCGGGCATGCAAAATCACGTCCGCCTCCAGCACCTCCTCCAGCGTCGCCCGGAAGGCGGCAACCAGATCAGTTGGCAAATCGGCAACGAACCCCACCGTGTCGCTCAGCATAACCTCCCGCCCATGGGGCAGTTCCAGCTTGCGGATCGTGGTATCCAGGGTGGCAAACAGCAAATCCTTGGCGAACACCTCGGATCCGGTAAGGGCATTGAAGAGGCTCGATTTGCCCGCATTGGTATAGCCGACCAAAGCGACGACCGGCATGCCGCTGCGCTGGGAACGCTGCTGCGCACGGGTTTTCCTGACCTTGTCGAGCCGGTCTTCGAGCAGGATGATCCGGTCCGCAATCTGCCGCCGGTCGCTTTCGATCTGGGTTTCGCCCGGCCCCCCCATGAAGCCATAGCCACCGCTGCCGCGCTGGCGCTCCAGGTGCGTCCAGGAGCGAACCAGCCGCCCCTTCTGGTAGTTGAGAAGGGCGAGTTCGACCTGCAGCACGCCCTCGCGCGTAGCTGCCCGCTCCCCAAAAATCTCAAGGATCAGCGCTGTGCGATCCAGCACCTTGGCGCCGGTTTCCTTTTCCAGGTTTCTCTGCTGGATGGCTGTCAGCGCGGCGTCCACCAGAAGCAGGTCGATCTCCTCTGCCTTGACCCGCTCCGCCAGCACTTCCACGGTACCGCCACCCACGAAAGTGGCCGGCTTGATTTCGCGTACCTTGATCACTTCGGAGAACACGACATCCAGCCCGATCGCACCGGCCAGGCCGTCGAACTCGGCTTTGCGCGCATCGATATCGTGCTGGGATATCTGGCCGCGCACATCCGGCACGATGACACCGGCGCGGGTCGGCTGCTGGCGGCGATCGATAAATGCCTGCGGGCCGCCCTTCAGGACGGCCTCTTCCTCGTCATCGGAATCGTTCATCTAGCAGCTAGTCACTATCATGGTTTTGTTCGGGATCGAACAATTGGATGGGCGCGCCTGGCATGATGGTTGAAATGGCGTGCTTGTAAACCAGTTGCGACTGCGCATCACGGCGCAGCAACAAGCAGAAGTTGTCGAACCAGGTGATCACACCCTGCAGCTTGACGCCGTTCACGAGAAAGATCGTGACGGGCACCTTCTGCTTGCGAACATGGTTGAGAAAGGAATCCTGGAGATTTTGCTGCTTTTCGCTGGGCATCTTGGCCTCTTTTTCCGCGGCATTGCTTGTCGCTGTTGTCGCTGCGGTTGTCTGCTTGTCGGGCGGGGACTGCCGCTCAGTCCTCGCCGGCGCAAATTATTCACGCACCGAGCACTATGGCACAGTTCGTTTTTTGTGCCTACCCGCGCTAAACGCATGGCACGGGCACAAATAAATGAACCGTCCTATAACCCTAGTGACTTGATCTTGCGGTGCAAGGCGCTGCGCTCCATGCCCACGAATTCGGCTGTTTTCGATATATTGCCGCCAAACCGCTCGATCTGGGCCAGCAAGTATTGCCGCTCGAACACTTCCCGAGCGTCGCGCAGGGGCAGGCTCATCAAATGAGCAGATGCATCGGTATCGCCCACCGTCGGCAACACTTCGCCGATATCGGAGGGCAGCATGGCTGCCGTGATCACACCGTCTTCGGGCTGCTGGTCCTTCATCAGGATCAGCAGGCGCTCGATCGAATTGCGCAACTGCCGCGCATTTCCTGGCCATTCCTGCGCCTGCAAGACCGCCATCGCGTCCTCACCGACACTCAAGCGCTGCAGATTGTGCATGCGGCAAATCTGGTCGATGAACACGCTGACCAAGGGCGGTACGTCTTCGCGCCGCTCCTTGAGCGGGGTGAGCGGCAGGGGCACGATCGAGAGCCGGTGAAACAGATCCGAGCGGAATTCGCCCGCCTCTATCTGCGCGGCCACGTTCTGCGAACTGGCCGCAATGATGCGGACATCGATCGGCACGGCCTGGGTGCCGCCGACTCGATTGAAGCGATTTTCAACCAGCGTCCGCAGCAGCGCCGCCTGCGTCTGGGGGGGCAGCGTGGTGACTTCGGACAGGTATAATGTGCCGCCGTGGGCTTTTTCCAGGGCGCCGACCTCGACTTTGAGAATACCGGTTTTTTCACGCACTTCCCGCCCAAACAGCACCACCGGCACTTCCTCGGGCGCATAGAGGGAGGCATTGATCTCGACAAACGGCGAATCGGCGCGCGGGCTGCGCTGGTGGATCAGCCGGGCCACCAGGCCCTTCCCGGCGCCCGAGGGGCCAGAAATGAAGATGCGCGAATTCGTTGGCGCCGATTTCTCGATCGTTGCCTTAACCTGCTGCAGCGCCGGGGAATTGCCTGCCATCTCGACGCTGGTCGAGGACGAGCGCTCCTTGAGTTCTGCCACTTCATTGCGCAGGCGCGTAGCTTCCATCGCCCGCTGGGTGATATGGAGCAGGCGGTCGATCTTGAACGGCTTTTCGATATAGTCGTAGGCGCCGCGCCGGATGGCGGAAACCGCGGTTTCCAGATTGCCGTGGCCGGAAATCATCACGACGGGCATGTCCGGGTGCTGGCTCTGGAACACGTCCAGCAATTGCAGCCCATCCAGCCGGGACCCCTGCATCCAGATGTCGAGAAACACCAGGCTGGGCCGTCGCCGCGCGATCTCGTTGAGCCCGCTGTCGGCGTCATGGGCTTGCCGCGCCTCATAGCCTTCATCTTCAAGGATGCCGGCGATCAGCTCGCGGATATCGTCTTCGTCGTCGATGATGAGGATGTCTAGAGCCATTATTTATGAGCCACCGCGTGATAGAGCGGCTCCTCCTTTGGAGCGGGATGGGGGGCCGGCAGGGCCGGGCCATGCGCCACTTTGGTCATGCTTGGTGCCTCAAGCGGCAGAGTGAAGGTTACGCAGGCGCCGATGCGGCCGGCCGGATCGGGCTCGGCGTCCACCAGTTCGACGATGCCGCCGTGTTGTTCGATGATCTTGGCAACAATGGCGAGGCCAAGCCCGGTGCCTTTTTCGCGTGTCGTCATATACGGCTCGAGCAGGCGCTGCCGATTGTCCTTGGGCCAGCCCTTGCCGTTGTCCGAGACGGTGACCCGGGCGTGGTTGCCCTCGATCTGGGCTTGCACGGCAATGGTTGGCGTCCAGCTCGCATCGGTGTCCACTGACTCGAATGCTTCAACCGCATTCTTGATCAGATTGGTGAGCGACTGCGAAATCAGGCGCGTATCGAACCAGGCCAGGATCGGCTGCTGCGGCAAATCGGTGTGGATCACCACTTCCGGCAGGCGAACGCTTTCAAGAAACACTGCCTGCCGGATCGTATCGGAGAGATCAGCTCGCTCTGGCGCGGCCTCGGGCATGCGGGCAAAAGCCGAAAATTCATCCACCATCCGCCCGATGTCGCCCACCTGGCGCACGATCGTATTGATGCATTTGTCGAACACTTCCCGATCATCCTCCAGCTTGGCGCCATAGCGGCGGCGCAGGCGCTCTGCCGAAAGCTGGATTGGGGTCAGCGGGTTCTTGATTTCATGGGCGATGCGCCGTGCCACATCGGCCCAGGCGCTGGTGCGCTGCGCCGATTCCAGATCGGTGATGTCATCGAACGTCAGCACATAACCCTTGGATTCGGTTATCGATCCCTCGCGGGTCAATTGCACCTGGTAGGTGCGCCTGTCGGCCTCGTTGCCAAGCTGGATCTGGTCGCGCACCTGCCCGCGCCGCGCCGAGCGGGCCCGCTCCAGGATAGGAGCCATTTCGGGCATCGCCTCTTCGATCCGTTCGCCCATCAGGGCGATTTCGTTCCGCCCCAGCATCTCGCAGGCCCGGGCATTGACCAGCGTGACCGTACCGAATGGATCAAGCCCGATGATACCGGCCGACACACCTTCCACCACGGCTTCAGTGAACTGGCGGCGCTTTTCGTTCATTTCGCTGGCGGTGAGAAGCGCCTCGCGCTGGGTTTTCAACTGCTGCGTCATGCGGTTGAAGCCATTGGCCAGGTCCCGCAGGTCGCCCCTGCCCTCCTGCACCGGTACCTGCACATCCAGATCGCCCCCACTAACCCGATTGGACGCAATCATCAGGTTGCGGATCGGGTCGACGAACCGGTTGGCCAGAGCGATGCCGATCCACAGCGCTGCCAGCAGCAGCACCACGGCCAGCCCCACATACATGATGGTGAATGTGATCTGGAACACCAGCCGGTTGGATGCGTATTCGCGGTACTCGGTGATATTCTCGTCCGTCAGCCGCATGTATTCGAGCACTTCGGCTTCCATCGGCCGTGCTACGAACAGGTAAGTGTCCTCATAGCCGCGCAGCTTGATGACCGACCCCACGAGATTGACCCGACCCGGTGCGATGGCGGCGGGTATGCCCTCGACCAGCCCGTCGGTGATGCCATCCGGCAGCCGTGGATAGGCTCCTTGCACCGCGATCTGCGCGCGCATCAGGGTTTCGCCCTCGGCAGTCACCAGTGAGGTGAAGGGCAAGGAGCGGGTCACGGCAAGTGCCGTCAGAATGCGCTGGAACCGGTCCTTGTCCGCGTCATAGGTGGCGCGGGCCTGCTCCAGTTCGGTGGCAACCCAGATCACATCGTCGCGCAACACCTGCGCGTGCTCCAGCATGTAGGAGCGCGCCACCAGCCGCGAGCTTTCCACCATCGAGCGCGTCCGCTCGGAGAACCATTGGTCGAGCCCCTGGTTGAGCGCGATCGTCGCCACCACGGCAACGATGGCGGCTGGAATGGCAGCGACCAGCGCAAACATCGTCACCATGCGAATCTGCATTGCCGCGCCCGCCTGGCGCTGAATTCGCGCCTGGATCAGCAGCACCGCCTCGGTCACCACCAGGGCAATGACCAGCAACACCAGAATACCCGTGACGATCCAGATCACCGTCCAGACGGTGGTGGACGGCTCGATATTGGTTGTGCCCGACAGGATCAGGAACGAGATCGAGGACATCAGGACCGAGGCAGAAACCACGACAAAGCCCAGCACGCGCAAGGGCCTGTTGCCGCTGCCCGACAAAAACGGCGCGCGGGAAGGCTTGCGGGTGTCAGCCCCTCGAGCGGGCTGTTGCGGATTGCCGATGCTGGCTGCTTCGCTCATCAGGTGCCGATGTCACTCCCTGTTCACTGCGGGAGGCTGAGCCTGACGCAATTCGGCGATCCATTCAACATAAATGTTGCCGAAATGTGACACTAAAGGCGGCGCACCGTGCACGTGAAATCTCCCCGGTGGGGAGTTTTGGGGTTTCCAGACCCGATGCTCTACGCTCGCAGGGGCCGATCTACCAGCAAATTCCGACCTGCGCCCTAACTTCGCCGGCTGTGCTTGACGATCTCGATGCTGTGCATGCGTATCTTCTTGCGCAACGTGTTCCGGTTCAGGCCCAGTAAGTCGGCTGCCTTGATCTGGTTGCCGCCGCAGGCGTTGAGCGCCATGGCGATCAGGGGCGCTTCGACCTTGTCGATCACCCGCTGGTACAGCCCTGCGGGCGGCAGGTTCGGTTCGAACTCGCGCAGCACCTGCCCCACATGGGTTTCCACCGCCATGGAAACGTCCATGGGTCCGGCAACGATGCTCGTGCTTTGCCGGTCCACGATGTTGAGCTCGTTCTGCACGATCTCGGCTGAGATCGACTCGTCGGCATAAAGCGCGGAGAGCCTGCGGACCAGGTTTTCCAGCTCGCGCACATTGCCCGGCCAGGAATAGTTCTGCATCAGCCGGATTGCTTCGGGGGCAATCGACTTGACCGGCTCCCCTTCGCGCTGCGCCGTCTTGAGGAAGTGCAGGGCAAGATCGCCCACGTCATCGACACGTTCGCGCAGCGGAGGCAGACGGATCGGCACCACGTTGAGCCGGTAATACAGATCCTCCCGGAACAGTCCCTGCCGGATCATCTGGCTGAGGTCCCGGTGCGTCGCCGCAACGATGCGCACATTGGTTTTGATCGAGTTGCGCCCCCCCACCATCGTGTACTCACCCTCTTGCAGCACGCGCAGCAGCCGGGTTTGGGCATCCATCGGCATGTCGCCGATCTCATCGAGAAACAGCGTGCCGCCCTCGGCCTGCTCGAAGCGGCCGGACGAGCGGGTATTGGCGCCGGTGAACGCTCCTTTTTCGTGGCCAAACAGTTCCGCTTCGATCAGGTCGCGCGGAATCGCTGCCATGTTGATCGCCACGAACGGGCCGTTGCGGCGCTTGCCGAAATCATGCAGTGCCCGCGCCACCAGTTCCTTGCCGGTGCCGCTTTCGCCTGTGATCATCACGGTGAGATCGGTCTGCATCAGGCGCGCGAGGGCGCGGTAGATGTCCTGCATCGCAGTGGAGCGGCCCACCAGCGGCATGGTCTCGCCCGGCTCTTCCGCCTTGCGGTCGGCTGCCGTTGGTTTTTTGGCGTCCGCCAGCGCCCGAGCCACCACGGAGAGCACTTCAGTGATGTCGAACGGCTTGGGCAGGTATTCGTAGGCACCCACCTCCGAAGCCCTTATCGCGGTCATGAAGGTGTTCTGCGCGCTCATCACGATCATCGGCAGATCGGGGCGCAGCTTCTTGATCTTGGGCATGACCTCGAAGGCATTTCCATCCGGCATGGCGACATCGGTGATCAGGATATCGCCCTCGCCCCGGCTGACCCAGTTCCACATCGTTGAAATATTGCCCGTCGGCCGCACCTCGTAACCGGCGCGGGTGAGCGCCTGGTTGAGCACCATGCGGATAGCTCCATCATCATCGGCGAGCAGCACAACATGGCTCATGGCAGTAGGTCCTCTTCGAGGGGCATCTGGAAGGCGCCGCTGGCAACAGGCAGCAGAATACGGAACTTGGTCCGGCCCGGCCGGCTTTCACAGTCGATAACGCCGCCATGGTCGCCCACGATCTTGGCCACCAGGGCCAGTCCCAGCCCCGATCCGTTGGTCTTGGTGGTCACGAACGGATCGAACAGGAACGGCAGGATATCGGGCGGCACGCCCGGACCATTGTCCTCGATGATGATTTCGAGCGGCAGGGAAATACGCTCGGAAACCCCCATGACGCTGATGCGGATGCCCGGCCGGAACGCGGTTGAAAACTTGATCTCGGGCTTTTGCGTTCGCTCGAGCGCTTCGGCGGCATTCTTCACCAGGTTCAGAAACACCTGGATCAACTGGTCGCGATTGCCGTAAACCGGCGGCAGGGAGGGATCATATTCCTCCGAAAAAGTGATGCCACGCGCCACCCCGTTGCGGGCCAGAAGCTTCACCCGGTCGAGCACGACATGGATGTTGATGGGGTCGCGCTCCATCGGCCGCTCATCGCCGAACACTTCGACCCGGTCGATCAGATGCACGATGCGGTCCGTCTCCTCGCGGATCAGCCGGGCGAGCGGAATTTCGTCGCTGCTGACGGTCTGTTCAAGCAGTTGCGCCGCACCGCGAATGCCCGAGAGCGGGTTCTTGATTTCGTGGGCCAGCATGGATGCAAGGCCCGTCACCGATCGCGCCGCGCCGCGCGATACCATCTGCCGGTCGATCTTGTCGGCCATGGTGCGCTCCTGGATCAGCAGCGCGATCCGCCCGTCGCTGTCCGACAAGGGACTGGCAAACACGTCCGCGATGCGTTCGTCGCCAAACCGCGACGAGCCCACCCGGACGCGATACTCCGTCATCGGTGCGCGCCGCAGCGCCACCGTTTCCACCAGCCCGATAACGGGCGAGCCGAACGCCACCAGATCATCCAGCCTCTGGCGCGTCAGCATGCTCAGCGACGCCCCAAAGAAGGCTTCGGCCGCGTAGTTGACGAACACGATCTGGCGGTGTTCGGCGCAAACGATGATCGGCTGCGGCAGGGCCTGCAGGACCGCTGTGGACGCTACCGCGTCGTGCACGCTTGCCTGGATCAGGTTCATGCCGCAGCCTTCCAGTCGCCGGAGAAAACGGTGCCGATCATGGCGATCACCTCGGCAGGATTTTCATTGTTGAGCAGAGCCGACCGGGTCGGCTTGTCGAGGGCAAGGCCCGCTGCCTGCGCATACCAGTCGAGGTGCTTGCGGGCGGCCCGCATGCCCACGACCGCACCGTAATCGATCAGCATGTCTTCGTACTGCTCGGTAATCAGCGCCACGAGCTGATCCCCGGCCGGAGCGTCTGGGCCAGCTTCACCATTCAACCCTGCCCCGATCTGCCCCACGGCCCAGGGCTGGCCTTGAGCCCCCCGTCCGAGCATGACCGCAGCCGCCCCCGATAGCGCCAGGGCCTCCTGCGCCGCTGCCAGATCGACAATGTCGCCATTGACCACCACTGGCACGTCGACGGCCTCCACCACCGCGCGGACAAGTTCCCAGCGCGCTTGCCCCTTGTAGAACTGCTGCCGCGTACGGCCATGCACCGTGATCATCTTGACCCCTGCATCCACCGCCCGCCGGGCCATTTCGGGTGCGTTGAGGCTGTCGTCGTCCCAGCCCAGCCGCATCTTGACGGTAACGGGCAAGGGCGTCGCCGACACCACGGCCTCGATCAGCGTCATGGCATGATCGGGCACCCGCATCAGCGCCGATCCGGCAAAGCCGTTGGTCACGCGCTTGGAGGGGCAGCCGAAATTGATGTCGATAATATCCGCGCCCGCGTCATGGACGATTTTGGCCCCTTTTGCCATCCATTCGGCCTCGCAGCCCGCCAGCTGCACCATATGCGGCAGCGAACCGGGCTTGCCCAGCCGGCGCACCATCTCCTGGTTCCCCGCATTGAGCGCGGAACTGGCGATCATCTCCGACACCACCATGCCAGCGCCGAAGCGCTCGGCGATCTTGCGGAAAGGCCGATCCGTTATGCCTGCCATCGGCGCCAAAAAGGCGTTGTTGCCCAACGCGTGACCGCCGATGCTCATCCTACGGGCACTATCTGCCACCGACTGCCCCAGAAATGACCATCATCAAGAGAATGCCTGCACACTAATCAAAACGGCTGGGCGCGCAACTGGCAAAACCCAATAAATTCCCGTTCACCAGCCCTGCACTTGCCGCATGCCGGAGCGGCGGCTAGACCATGGACATATGACGGGTTCAAGTCGTGAGTGTTCTGCCTCCATGCGTCAAAAGTCCATCGCCGTCATCATAGTTGCCGCGGGCAAGGGCGAACGCGCCAGCGCGGGCGGTGTGCTGGAGCCCAAGCAATATCGCCTTCTGGCTGGCGCTTCGGTCTTGAGCCACACCGTCCGCGCATTCCTGCAGTCTGCGCAGGTCGGCACGGTCCTGGTGGTTATTCACCCCGATCACCGGCAGCGCTATGACGCCCTGGGCCTTGCCGACACCCGCCTGTTGGCGCCCGTGTTCGGAGGTCCAACCCGCCAGGCTTCAGTGCTCGAGGGTCTCAAGGCCCTGGCACCCTCAAGACCCGACCTCGTCTTGATCCAGGACGCAGCGCGCCCCTTTGCTGCCCCCCAGATCATTGCAAACGTCCTTGCAGCGCTCGAGCAGTTCGACGGCGCACTGCCCGCCCTGCCCGTAACCGACACCATCAAGCGCACCCTGGATGGCCAGCAGATCGCCGCAACCGAGGACCGCACGCAACTCGCCGCCGCCCAGACGCCGCAGGGCTTCCGCTTTGGACAGATCTTTTCTGCCCACATGCGCGCCTCCACCATCCGGCGCCAGTTCACCGATGATGCTGAAATCGCCGAATGGGCCGGACTGCGCGTCGCCTTGGTGCCGGGCGATCGCGACAACATCAAGATAACCCACGCCGACGATTTTGCCCGCGCCGAGCGTATCATGCATGGAGATCGCCGCATGGAAACCCGAGTTGGTACCGGTTTTGACGTCCACCCGTTCGAGCCCGGCAACGCCGTCTGGCTCGGGGGTGTCGAAATTCCGCACAGTGCCAGGCTCAAGGGGCATTCCGACGCCGACGTTGCGCTGCACGCCCTTACCGACGCGATCCTGGGTGCCATAGGGGAAGGTGATATCGGCGTTCACTTTCCGCCCTCCGACATGCGCTGGAAAGGCGCGGCATCGAGCGTGTTCCTCAAGCATGCCGGTGCTCTGGTTGCCCAAGCCGGCGGACGGATCGTCAATCTAGACGTGACAATTGTCTGCGAAGCGCCGAGGATCGCTCAACACGTGCCGGCAATGCGGGAGGCAATTGCCGGGACATTGGGAATTGCGGCCACGCGGATCGCAATCAAGGCAACCACAAGCGAACAACTCGGATTTACCGGGCGGGAGGAAGGCATCGTGGCTATGGCAAGCGCAAGCATAGAACTGCCGAGGGGGGATTGATGGCCAAGCCAGCACCAGAGCCCAGCACGGCACAGCAGATCATCGATATCTTGACCGCAGCCGACAAAACCATCGTCACCGCCGAAAG
>JAQGJI010000035.1 GCA_028290685.1 Devosia sp.
ATCTCCGGCCCCGAGAAACGCGTCGATGCGTACCCCCATGAGCTGTCCGGCGGCATGCGCCAGCGCGTCATGATCGCGGTGGCACTCGCTTGCGATCCGCGCCTCTTGATCGCGGACGAGCCGACAACTGCGCTCGACGTCACCATCCAGGCCCAGATCATCGACCTGCTGCGCAAGCTGCAGCAGGAACGCCGCATGGCGATGGTTTTCGTCACCCACGACCTCAAGCTGGTCAAGCAGATCGCGGACCGGGTGGCCGTGATGTATGCGAGCCAGGTGGTTGAAGAGGGGCCGGTCGACGAGGTTCTCGCCAACCCGCGCCATCCCTACACGCGCGCGCTGCTCGACTGCATTCCCTCGCGCCGCGATGGTGCCGGCAATCGCCGCTCGCTGCAACCCATTCCCGGCACCATGCCCAATCCGTTATCGCCGCCAGCCGGGTGCCGCTTTCATGCTCGCTGTTCCTACGCCCTCCCGGCTTGCATTGCCGGCGAGCCTGAACTGCAGGCTACGGATGGCAAGCATGTAACCCGCTGTATTCGCTGGCAGGATATTGCACCGTGATGCTGGCACAGTATTCAGAGGCTCAACTCGCTGACCAGCGCCCGCTGGTTTCCGTCACAGGGCTCAGCAAGCAGTTTCCGGTGCGTGGCAACAGCTGGGGCGCCCCAGCGCAGGTCGTGCGCGCCGTCGAAAACGTCGATCTGAACGTTGCGCCGGGCGAAGTGCTTGGCGTCGTGGGTGAATCGGGGTCCGGCAAATCCACCGTCGGCCGCCTGCTGTTGCGTCTGGTCGAACCTAGTGCAGGCAAGGTCATCTTTGACGGCCAGGACTTGGGCGACCTCGGCCCGAATGAGCTGCGCAAGTTCCGACGCCATATGCAGATGATCTTTCAGGATCCGTTTGCCAGCCTCAATGCCCGCATGACGGTGGGCGATGCGCTGTTGGAGCCGCTTAAGCTGCATCGGCAGCAGCGGGGCCGAGCGGCCGAGGAAGAAGCCGTGGCGCTGCTCGAAAAGGTTGGCCTTTCGGCAGACCATTTCAAGCGCTATCCCCGCGCCTTTTCCGGCGGCCAGCGCCAGCGTATCGCCATCGCGCGCGCTTTGGCATCTTCGCCGCGCTTCATAGTGGCCGATGAACCGGTCTCGGCGCTCGATGTCTCGGTCCAGGCAGAAGTACTCAACCTGATGCAGAGCCTGCAGCAGGAACTTGGACTGGCCCTGCTGTTCATCAGCCATGACCTGTCGGTTGTCGAGGTCATCACCGACAGGGTGATGGTGCTCTATCTCGGCCGCGTGATGGAAGTCGCTCGTACCGAAGAGCTCTACGACAATCCGGCCCATCCCTATACGGCTGCACTGCTGCAGGCGGCACCAGGCTACGCCGGTGAAAGCCGGCAGATCCTGCGCGGTGAAATCCCCAGCCCGATCGCGCCGCCATCCGGCTGTGTTTTCCGTACCCGCTGCCCATTCGCTCTGGCGGAATGCGCCCAAACCGTTCCGACCCTGCGCGAAGTTCGCCCGGGTCATTTCAAGGCTTGTATCCGTGACGACATTGGACTCTGAATTACTGCGCGTACTGGTCATCGGGGGCCGCGGCTTCGTGGGTTCCCACATTGTGCGGGCCCTCGCGGCGCGCAACATTCCCGTGCATGTTTTCGGCCTCACCATGGCCACTGATCTGCTGGCCGATCTTGACGGGCGTTTCGGCGAGACCGTCGGCTCGGTCGAAGACCGCCCGGCGATCCTGGCGGCCATCGAAGCGAGCGGTGCAACCGCGATTGTCACCACGGCTGCCTTTGGCGAGGGTGCCAAGGGACTGATGCACGGCGGCGAAGCCGATGCCGACCGCGCCATGGCGATCAATGTCGACGGCCTGCGCCATGTGCTCGAAGCTGCCCAGGCCGCCGGTGTCAGACGCGTTATCACCACCGGCTCAAGCGTCGTGTTCGGCCCCGCTGACAGCTATGACAGCGAGCGCGTCGATGAGACCGGCGTAAAGCGGCCACGCACCATCTACGGACTGACCAAGGTTCTGTCCGAAGACCTGGTGCAGTATTATCGGGACAGGCACGGGCTGGATGCTAGTTCCATTCGCCTACCCATCGTGCTCGGGCCGGGGCTCTGGTACCAAGGCGCGGCCAGCGCCATCGCCGGCGTCATCGCCAATGCTGCCCCTGGCGTCCGCCACCAGGTGCGCTTTCACGACTTGCCGATAGACCTGATGCATGTCTCCGATGTCGCCCGCGCCATTGTCGAGGCACTCGTCAGCGATAAGCCGCTTGAGGCGATCTATCACATCAACGGCTTTACCGCCCGGCTGAGCGAAATCAGCGCCGCTGCCGCAGCCTTGGTTGCCGACTATGTCGTCGAGCAGGAAATCGTGGCCCCGGCAAACACTTTCCCCCTGATGGACGACAGCCGCTTCCGGGCGCGCTTTGCCTTCGTGCCCGAATACGACCTCAACGGACTACTGCAGACACAGATCGCCGGAGACCAGCCATGAGCATCGACGCGCGCCTCAAGGAACTCGGGATCGAACTGCCTGACGCGGCGTCCCCCTCGTTCAATTATGTTCCCGTGATCCTCCATCGTGGCATCGCCTATGTCAGTGGCCAGATGCCCAAAATCGATGGTGAAGTGCGGGTGTTCGGAAAGGTCGGCGCCGAAGTCGACCTCGCCACCGCGCAGGGTGAAGCCCGCATCTGTATTCTTCAGGGTCTGGCCTGTCTCCGGCAGTCACTGGGTTCGCTGGACCGGGTCGAGCAGTTGCTCAAGATCAACGGCTTCGTGGCCTCGGCCCAGGGCTTCAACGCCCAGCCCAAAGTGCTCGATGCAGCGTCGGATCTCCTGGCACAAGTTTTCGGTGAGGCCGGACGGCACGCGCGGGCAGCCATCGGCGTAGCCGAACTGCCCCGTAATGCAGCGGTCGAGATCGAAATGACGGTCGCCTATCGCGACTGACCAAACGCCCGGAAGGCGTGCGCGCAGGCCGTCGCGGCCGAGGGGGTCGCGACGGCAACAGAAGACCAAAACCGCAAGGGGAGTAACAATGACTTTTCTGAATGCAACCGGCATTCGGCGCATGGGGCAAAAGCTGCTCGGTGCCACGATGTTCAGCCTGCTGGCTCTTTCGCCCAGCATTGCTGATGATTTGAGCCTTTACGGCCCAGCTGCAGAAA
>JAQGJI010000040.1 GCA_028290685.1 Devosia sp.
AGCCGCCAGGTCGGCCGGCGACAGGCGAAGCATCTGCACGTTGCGCGTTTCCAGGGTGCGGAACTCGGCCTGACGTTCAGCCAGATAGGCAGCGAGTTCTGCCTCGGTCGGCGGCGCTGGCGGCTGAATGTTGTTGGCGCTCAAGGTGAAATAATCGATGGTGCGCTGATCGGCAGCGTAGCGATTGACAAGGCCGGACGCCGTAGCGGGCAGGGCGGTATCGCCAAAAAGACTGAGCACCAATTGCTGTCGCCTCGCGGCGTCGGATTGATCCTCAAAATACTCGGCCTCCGTCAATCCGCTCATTTGCAAGACCTGGTTGAACGCGTTAGGATCAAAGGTTCCGAGTGTACCGTGGAAGCTGGGGTCTTCACGCAGCATCTCGCTGAGCTTCTGCTCGGAAACGCCCAGGCCAAAACGATCGGCCAATTGGTTGAGGGCGGCGTCCTGAGCCAGGTTTTGCAGGACGGAAGTGGGAATGCCGAAATTCAAGGCTTCTTCGGCCGTGGGTATGGAGCCGATTTGTTGGGCGACCTGGTTGATCCTGGCCTGGTAGGCCCGCAGGAACTCGCGTGAATTGATGTCTTCATCGCCTACGCGAGCCACGGTATTGGTCCCAAAGTCGGTAATGACGTTGTTGATGCCAAAGCCCGCAATTCCAACCAGCAGGAACGCGCCCATGATTTTGCCAGGCCATGATTTTGCGAAACCGCGCAAACTATCGAGCATTTCAGACGTTCCGTTCAGCAACCAAGGCTTTACCGCACCAGCGGGACCGCACTAGTAATCCACTTTGACAGCCGGGGTTAGGGCAAACCCAGCCCCGGTGCAAGAGGTAGCAGGAGCTAAAGAGTGACGACGACAATCTCACCACTGATCGCGGGCAACTGGAAAATGAACGGCACGCGAGCTTCCCTGGACGAACTCTCGGTGTTGGCAAGCATGCTCACGACAGGCGAGGCGCCCCGCGCCATCGTGGTCGTTTGCCCGCCGGCGACTATTGTGGCGGCTGCTGCGCGACAGGGAGCGACTGCTGGTATCCAGATCGGCGGGCAGGATTGCCATACGGAAGGGTCAGGCGCTCATACCGGCGATATCGCCGCTGGAATGCTGGCCGATGCCGGGGCACAATACGTGATCATTGGACACTCCGAGCGCCGCGCCGAGCATGGGGAAACAAACGATCAAGTTCGCTTGAAGGCAGTTGCTGCTATAGCGGCAGGACTGAAACCCATCATCTGCGTGGGGGAAACCGAGGCGCAACGCGATAGCGGGCAGGCTGAAAGCGTGGTTGCGGGGCAGCTGGCAGGCTCAGTTCCCGACGCCGCGGAAAACCACGAAGTTAACATAGCGTACGAGCCGATTTGGGCGATCGGAACCGGCCGCACGCCAAGCAATGAAGAAATTGCCGCCATGCATGCATGCATCCGCCAAGCGCTGGTGGATCGGTTCGGCGACAAGGGGCTCAGCATCCGTATTCTGTACGGTGGGTCGCTCAAGCCGCAGAACGCGCGTGAAATCCTTGCAGTTGAAAACGTCAACGGCGGGCTGGTTGGCGGCGCAAGCCTCTTGGCAAAAGACTTCTACACCATTATCTCGGCGGTATAGCAGCGCGTGCGGCAGAGGCTGGCGGAATCTCCGTCGCGCCTCTGGCGTTTGGCGCGGGGGGCGTGTATGACGCGCCAACTTTGTAATAGACCTATAGACTGAGACACGATGGCGAACGTCCTGATTGTGGCCTATCTGCTGATCGTCCTGGCGTTGATTGCGGTTATTCTGCTGCAACGATCCGAGGGCGGCGCACTGGGCATTGGTGGAGGCGGCGGCGGCTTTATGACCGCACGCGGCTCGGCCAATCTGTTGACCCGAACAACAGCAATTCTGGCCACCCTGTTTTTTGCGACGGCTATCGGGTTGACCATCCTGTCCGAGCTGGACCGCGGCACCAGCGGTATCTTGGACCGGGCTACGGCAGCCGACGGTGGGGCGGCGCCCACCAGCGTTCTGGACGCTCTGAACTCCTTGCAGGACGGCACGACAAGCGATCTTCCAGTTCCCGTCGGTGATCCAGCTGCTCCAGTTGGCACTGATCCGGTTACACAGGACATTGCACCTGCTTCTGCGGGTCCGGCACCTGCTGCAGCAGCACCGGACACAGCAAGCGATCTGCCGGTGCCCGAGGCCCCGGCCCAGGCGCCCGCAGCGCCGGCCACCAACTAACCGCCGCAAGGCGAACCGGAGAGGGGGATGGAAACATCCCCTTCTTTCTTTTGTGTAGAGCCAGACGCGGGCTCTACGAATCTGTTCTGATGTGATTAAGGTGAACGCCCATGGCTCGGTACGTATTCATCACCGGAGGCGTGGTCTCCTCATTAGGTAAGGGTCTTGCATCGGCGGCGCTGGGCGCAGTCCTGCAGGCGCGTGGCTACAAGGTCCGGCTGAGAAAGCTTGACCCTTATCTCAACGTCGACCCAGGTACGATGTCGCCAACCCAGCACGGGGAGGTGTTTGTTACCGACGATGGAGCCGAGACCGATCTGGATCTGGGCCATTACGAGCGCTTTACCGGACGCGCTGCAAACAAGCGCGACAACATCACGACCGGCCGCATCTATTCCGATATTCTCGCTAAGGAGCGGAAGGGGGAATATCTTGGCGCCACCGTTCAGGTCATTCCCCACGTTACTGACGCCATCAAGAACTTCGTCCTTGAAGGCAATGAAGAGTTCGATTTCGTTCTTGTCGAGGTCGGCGGAACGGTCGGCGACATCGAGGGCTTGCCGTTCTTTGAGGCCATTCGCCAGCTTGGCAATGATCTGCCCCGCGGGCAGGCCTGCTATCTTCACTTGACGCTGATGCCCTACATTCCCTCGGCAGGCGAGCTCAAGACCAAGCCGACCCAGCATTCGGTGCGTGAATTGCGCTCGATCGGCATCTCGCCCGATGTGCTGCTGGTGCGCTGCGATCGCCCGATCCCGGAGGGCGAGAAAAAGAAGCTGTCCCTGTTCTGCAACGTCCGCGAAAGCGCCGTTATCCAGGGATTGGACGTGGCTTCGATATATGATGTGCCGCTAGCCTATCATAAGGAAGGACTGGACCGGGAACTGCTGGCCGCATTCGGCATCACCGACGCGCCGGAGCCTGATCTTTCGGCCTGGCAGGAGGTTTCCGGCCGGCTGCACAATCCTGAAGGCGAGGTCAACATTGCCATTGTCGGCAAATACACTGGCCTCAAGGATGCCTACAAATCCTTGTCCGAAGCCCTGACGCACGGCGGCATAGCCAACAAGGTCAAGGTCAATCTGCAGTGGATCGATTCGGAGGTATTCGAGCGCGACGACCCGGCGCCATACCTTGAGCATGTCCATGGCATATTGGTGCCGGGTGGTTTCGGTGAGCGTGGTTCAGCCGGCAAGATCGAAGCTGCGCGCTTTGCCCGGGTCAAGGACGTGCCATATTTTGGCATCTGCTTTGGCATGCAAATGGCGTGCATCGAAGCGGCGCGCAACACGGCAGGGATCAAGAACGCCTCTTCCACCGAATTCGGCCCGACCAAGGAGCCGATCGTGGGGATGATGACCGAGTGGGTTAAAGGCAATGACACCGAAAAGCGCTTCACGGAGGGCGATTTGGGAGGCACGATGCGATTGGGCGCTTATCCTGCCCAGCTAACCCGCGGCAGCCGCGTGGCCGATATCTATGGCTCGACGCGCATTTCCGAGCGCCACCGGCATCGCTATGAAGTGAACATGGACTATCGCAAGCTGCTCGAAAAGAATGGCCTGCTGTTTTCAGGCGTGTCGCCGGATGGCAAGCTGCCCGAAATCGTGGAGCGGACCGATCATCCCTGGTTCATCGGCGTGCAGTTCCACCCCGAGCTCAAGAGCAAGCCGTTCGAACCGCATCCTTTGTTCGCCAGCTTCATTGCTGCTGCAATGGATCAGAGCCGGCTGGTTTGACAAGGAGAGGCCATGGCGGACATCGTCAATCTTCGTCAGGCCCGAAAACAGAAGGCTCGCACTGACAAGGCTACCCGGGCGGAGCAGAACCGGATGTTGTTCGGCCGCACCAAGGCGGAAAAGCTCAAGCAGGCCGCCGAAAGGGCTTTGGCTGATAAACATGTCGAGGGGCACAAGCGGGAAGATTAGCGGCGCGGCATTCCTGCGCTGCTTGGATCGCGGGGTGCCCCCCGACCACTATACCTCATCCTGCGCCCGTACCGGGCAGGTGTGCTGAGCCCGGACCGATGTCGCGGCGCTCTGCTTATGTGATCTTTTTCCCTCGCCCTCTTTTCATCGACACACAGCCCGTTTAGGACAGGCGCACAAAACGACGAAACCCATCCGGGAAGGGCGCCAAACAATGTCTTCAATCATCCACGTCATGGGCCGTCAAATCTATGACAGCCGCGGCAATCCGACTGTCGAAGTTGATGTGGTGTTGGACGATGGCAGCTTTGGCCGCGCGGCTGTTCCCTCGGGCGCCTCCACCGGGGCGCACGAGGCAGTAGAACTGCGCGACGGCGGCAAGAAGTATGGCGGCAAGGGCGTGCTCCAGGCCGTCGAGAACGTCAACAACGTAATATCCGATGAGATCCAAGGCATGGACGCCCTGGATCAGCTGGCCCTCGATCAGGCGATGATCGAACTCGATGGCACGCCCAACAAGTCGCGCCTGGGCGCCAACGCCATTCTGGGCGTGTCCCTTGCTGTCGCCAAGGCCGCAGCAGAGTCCAGCGAATTGCCGTTTTACCGCTATATTGGCGGGCCAAACGCCCATGTGTTGCCGGTACCCATGATGAACATCATCAATGGCGGCCAGCATGCTGATAATCCGATCGACATGCAGGAATTCATGATCCTGCCAGCGGGCGCGGAAAACCTCGCAGACGCGGTGCGCATTGGATCGGAGATTTTCCATACCCTGAAAAAGGGCCTTTCTGCCGAGGGGCACAACACCGCTGTTGGCGACGAGGGCGGCTTTGCGCCCAACCTCAAATCTGCCGATGATGCGCTGGGCTTCATCATGCGCTCGATTGAAAAGGCGGGTTACAAACCGGGCGAGGACATATTCCTTGGCCTTGATTGTGCAGCCACCGAATACCACAAGGGCGGAAAGTACGAAATGGTGGGCGAGGGGAAGTCCTTGTCGTCCGAGGAAAACGTGCGGTTCCTTGAAGACTTGGCCAATCGCTATCCCATTATCTCCATTGAGGATGGCATGGGCGAGGACGATTGGGACGGCTGGAAAGCCTTGACCGAGGCGATCGGGAAAAAGGTGCAGCTCGTCGGCGACGACCTTTTCGTAACCAACACGCAACGCCTGGTGTCGGGCATCAAGATGGGCGTGGCCAATTCGATCCTGGTCAAGGTCAACCAGATCGGTTCGCTGTCGGAAACGCTGAACGCGGTCGATACAGCCCACCGGGCTGGCTATACCTCGGTGATGTCGCACCGCTCGGGCGAAACCGAAGACTCCACCATTGCCGACCTCGCAGTGGCGCTCAACTGCGGCCAGATCAAAACCGGCTCGCTCTCGCGCTCTGATCGTCTGGCTAAGTACAATCAGCTGATCCGTATCGAAGAACAGCTAGGTACTTCGGCAAAGTACGCCGGATATTCAGTGGTCAAGGGTCGCTGAGCAGGTACGGAAAAAAAGCCCGGCATCGCTGTCGGGCTTTTTGTTTTGCAGCGCGTCAATCGCTCCTCGCTGCGCTAACCCGCCTTCGCGGGGGGGCATTGCGGTTATTGAAAAGCGGTTTCCGCAAAGCTGCGTAGCTTGCGCGAATGCAGCCTTTCGGCTGGTTGGTCGCGCAGGATTTCCATTGCACGAAGGCCGATCTGCAGGTGACGATTGACCTGTGTGCGATAAAAATCCGAAGCCATGCCGGGCAACTTGAGTTCCCCGTGCAATGGCTTGTCTGAGACGCACAGCAGCGTGCCATAGGGCACCCGAAAGCGGAATCCATTGGCCGCTATGGTCGCCGACTCCATGTCAAGCGCCACCGCCCGGGATTGGCTGAGCCGCTGGGTGATTTCCGTCTGGTCGCGCAGTTCCCAATTCCGGTTGTCGAAGGTCGCGACCGTCCCGGTGCGCATGATCTTCTTGGTCTCGATTCCCTCTGTCTGCGTGATCTCCTCGACGGCCTGTTCCAGCGCGACCTGCACCTCGGCTAGCGCCGGCACCGGTACGGTCAAGGGCAGATCAGCGTCGAGCACGTGATCTTCGCGCACATAAGCATGGGCAAGCACGTAGTCGCCCAGCTCCTGGCTGTTGCGCAGGCCAGCACAGTGCCCCAGCATGATCCAGACATGGGGGCGAAGCACCGCGATGTGATCGGTGATCGTTTTGGCATTGGATGGGCCGACACCGATGTTGACCATGGTGATGCCGCGGCCACGGCTGGCGGTCAGGTGGTACGCAGGCATTTGCGGAGCCCGCACCGGCGCATCGCCCGCGACATTGCCGCCTTTCAGAGCATTGTCGGTGATGACGTTACCCGGCTCGATAAAGCTTTCGTAATGCGGATGTCCGGTGCGCATGTATTCCTTGGCAACGCGGCAGAACTCGTCGATGTAGAAGGCGTAATTGGTAAAGATCACAAAGTTCTGGAAGTGACGGGCGTCAGTTCCCGTGTAGTGGCTGAGCCGGAACAGTGAATAGTCCACGCGTGGGGCGGTAAAGGCCGCCAGTGGGTAAGGACCGCCACGAGGCGGTACGAAGGTGCCATTGGCGATTTCATCGTCGGTATTGCCTAAATCTGGCGCATCGAACACATCGCGCAACGGAATATTCAAGGCGTTGAGCGCTTCACCGTCGATCCGCTCACTGGCCGCAACAGCGAAGTGCAATGGAATCGGCGTGTCGGATTCCCCAATATCGATCGTTCCGCCATGGTTTTTCAGGATAACCGTAAACTGCTCCTGGAAGTAGGTCCGGAACAGATCAGGTGCGGTGACCGTCGTGCGGTAAAGTCCGGGGGTGTGCAAAAAGCCATAGGGCAGGGTGCTTTCGGAGCGGCTGTAGCTTGTGGAGCGGACCTCGACCTGCGGATAGCAGGCGCGTACACGACCAGGTGGCACTACACCTTCGGTCAGCGCTGCCAGATGTCCGCGGATGAAGCCGGTGTTGCGATGGTAAAGTTCAGCCAAGTACTCCCATGCCTTTTCCGGGTCGGTGAAGGATTGCTTTTCAGAGCGGGGCGGGCTGATCGTGGTCATCGAGGTCCTTCAACTTCGCGCACTCCGGATTGAACGCGCTCACGGGCGGAAACTTGATTCAGGCATTTTGTGCGCCTGATCTGTGTGAATGACAGTTTCCCCACTGCGGTTCAACACCCCGAGCAGTTTGCCGTCCGATTCACATCGCGGTGATAAAGTCTTTTTTCAACGCACTTTATGCCCATCTGTCACCTCAGTTCACTGGAACGGCAAGCGATCCATGCAGCCGGTGAACATGGAGCGTTGCGCCGGCCGCTTGTCCCCAAGCCCTCAACAGTGCGGCGGCGCGGCGTTCCCAGGGCTGCGGCGGCAGAAATGCCGCTGTAGCCCTGTTATTTTGCGCAACGGCATGGATTTTTTTGGCAGCGTTTTCTATTGCTGCACAGCGCTGTTTGGATAGCGCCGCGATTCAATCCAGATGGAGCTTCCCATGACCGCCAGGATCATCGACGGCAAGAGCTTTGCCGAGGGTCTGCGGAGTCGCATTGCTGGCCATGTCGAGCGGCTGAAAGCCGACCATGGCATCACGCCGGGTCTGGCAGTCGTCATCGTCGGTCATGATCCAGGAAGCCAGGTCTACGTAGCCCAAAAGGCCAAGCAGACTGTGGAAGTTGGCATGCACTCGGAAAAGTATGAACTGCCCGAGAGCACAAGCGAACTCGAAGTGCTCCAGCTGGTAGCCAAGCTCAATGCCGATCCGTCCATCCATGGCATTCTGGTGCAATTGCCTGTGCCGCCGCAGATCGACCCCAAGAAGATCATCGAAGCAATTGACCCGGCCAAAGACGTGGACTGCTTCACGCCCGCAAGCGTCGGCAAGTTGGCTATTGGGCTTCCCGGCCCCGTCTCCTGTACGCCGCTGGGCTGCCTGATGCTGTTGCGCGACACGCTGAAAGACCTGTCAGGGCTGCACGCGGTGGTTGTCGGCCGATCCAATCTGGTGGGTAAGCCGATTGCGCAACTGCTGTTGCGCGAGAACTGCACAGTGACGATGGCTCACTCGCGAACCAAGGATTTGCCGGCCATAGTCCGGACGGCGGACATCGTCATCGCGGCAGTTGGTCGTCCTGAGATGATCAGGGGCGATTGGATCAAGCCCGGAGCGACCGTGATAGACGTCGGTATCAATCGTATCGACGCTCCCGAACGCGGTCAGGGCAGGACAAGGCTGCTCGGTGATGTCGCCTATGCCGAGGCCGCCCAGATTGCAGGCGCGATCACCCCGGTGCCGGGCGGGGTCGGACCGATGACCATTGCGTGCCTGCTTGCCAATACGGTCACCACCGCATCGCTCATCAACGGCTTGGTGCCACCAAGTGATTTAACTGCATGATTGACGGCGCCGGCCACGATCCTGGGGGTAGGGTGCGACTGCGCCTGATGCCGGGCGTCAACGGCGACGCGGTCTTCACCGACCACGAGCACCGGCAATTGATGCGGCGCTGGACGGGGGACAGCTTTCCCCAGCGTTACATCATGTTCATCGGCATGAATCCCAGCACGGCAGACGCAACGGTCAATGACCCCACTTGTGCCCGCGAGTGGACCTTTGCCCAGCGCGAAGGCTTTTCGGCCATGGTCAAAACCAATGTCGGGGACTATCGCGCGACCGACCCCAAGATGCTCTTGGTGCCGGGCGTCGTGGCGGTATCGGAGGCAAATCTGCCCACTATACGGCAAGCGGCGGCAGGGGCGGAAAAGGTCGTACTTTGCCATGGCAAGCTCAACAGGGCACTTGTACAGGCCGGGCGGGATATTGTCTCCGCTTTGCGGAACGACGGAATCGAACTGTGGTGCTTCGGCACCAATGCGGACGGCTCGCCCAAGCACCCGCTTTATCTCCGGCTCGACACGCCCATGATAAAATTTTCGCCGGGAGCGAACTAATAAGGATTTGCGACATTCACGATTTGGGGGGCTGGAATGATTTAGTGAGACTACGCCCTTGGTTCGCCTTGTATCGCTCTTCGCCTTCTCGTTTATCGCTGGCGCCTTTTCTGCTCCGTCATATGCACAGCAGGGTTCCGAACCGGTTCATGGCCCCGATAGCAATATCTTCGTTTTTGGCGGCGTCTACTCCAGTGAGTCGGTGGGCGAAACGCTGAACATCATCGGCACCGATTATCAGGATGCATACCTGCTCGGTGGCGGTTACCAGCACTTCTTCCTTGGTGAAGAAAATGGCCTCCGGGCAGGCCTGGAAGCAGGCGCTGCCCTGCGCAAAGGGCCCGACCTCTCAGGCGAAGCCTGGGCTGGTGTCGTCCTGCGCTCTGATGGCTTCATCCGCAATGAGCACGTAAAGATCTCCGCTAGCATAACGGGGGGCTTGTCGCTGGTCACCAATCCCTTGGATGTGGAAGTCGCGCGCGAGATCAGTCGTAATGGAGACAGTACCTTGCTGTTCTACATGGCGCCGGAGTTGAGCATATCGACAGCGGACAATCCGAACATGGAAGCATTCTGGCGCATCCAGCATCGCTCGGGCGGGTGGAACACCCTGGGCAATATGGGCGAGGGCGCCAACGCCAACACCGTCGGCGTGCGCTGGAAGTTCTAACCCGCTAGATAAAAGACGCGTGCCACAGTGTGATCGCGCAGAGCGTGGGCCGGTAATTTTCCTGTCAGGGCGGCGACGACCTTGCTTTTGTCGCCGACAGCACTTGCGTCCACCACGACCTTTCTGAAGGCTGGGCGAAGCCCTTGCCTGGCGCCCTCCAAAAGATCGAACAGGAGCGCGCGAACGTCCGTCCGCACGGCGCAGGCGATGCACTGCTGCCCATCCTCGTGGCCGTGCCCTGAATTGGCCGGCAGCCGGAGGAGGACGGTGTCGGCGTCCAGGGCCAGCAATTGCTGGGGTTCGGTGATCAATCTCACGGCGATAGGCTCTGGCTTACCCATCATTCCGCAGCCACAATATTTGCCCCGGGAATGTAGTTGAGGATCGGGCCCAGCCAGCGCTCTACTTCGCTGACGCTCATGCCCTTGCGTTCTGCATAGTCGAGAACCTGATCACGTTCGACCTTCGCAACACCGAAATAATAAGCGTCCGGATGAGAAAAATAGATGCCCGAAACGGACGAGCCCGGCCACATGGCGTAGCTTTCGGTCAATGTCACACCCGCGTTGTTTTCTGCATCACGCAGGCTGAACAGTGTGGTCTTTTCGGTGTGATCAGGCTGTGCCGGATAGCCGGGGGCAGGGCGAATACCCCGGTAGGTTTCGGCAAGCAGTTCCTCAGCAGTCAGCGTCTCATCGGCGGCATAGCCCCACAACTCCTTGCGGACGCGCTGGTGCATGTATTCAGCCATGGC
>JAQGJI010000045.1 GCA_028290685.1 Devosia sp.
CGCTCGAGGAAGGCCTTCACCTTGCCGTCAATCTCCTCGCACAGCCGGCTCACCTGGCTCTTGGAGATGCCGCTCATGCCCATGGCCTTGACCAGGTCATCGACCGAGCGGGTCGAGATGCCCTGGACGTAGGCCTCTTGGATCACCGCCGTCAGCGCCTTCTCGGCCAGCCGCCGCGGCTCAAGGAAGCCGGGGAAGTAACTGCCCTTCCTGAGCCTGGGGATGCGCAGCTCGACGGTGCCGGCCCGCGTCTCCCAGTCCCGGTCGCGGTAGCCATTGCGCTGCGCCAGGCGCTCAGCGCTCTTCTCGCCATACTCCGCGCCGGTGGCCGCACCCACCTCCAGCTCCATCAGCCGCTCGGCGGCAAAGCCAATCATCTCGCGCAGAATATCGGCGTCCGGGGCCTTCTCCACGAGCGTGCGCAGGTTCATCATATCGTCGGTCATCGGTCGTCCTTCCGGTCAGGGGTTGGTGTTGCAACCTGAACCCTATCGGAAAGAGCCGATGACTACCGCGCTACTCAGCTACACCACGTCCGGGGACACGACCTTGTTGGGTTGTGTTGGGAACTCGCTGCCCTGATCGCTCGGAGCGGGCACCCACCCTAGGCTGCGATACCTCTGAAACCCGACAGCCCGGACCGGTGATCTGACGCACCGCGTGCCGTTGAACTCTGCGCTGCATCGGCTTTGCCCATAAAGGCCTTCTTGCCCAGGAGCCGGGAAGAAGGCGGCTACAAATCCAAGGGCTGTTCAATACTGTCATTATGGGTGCGCTGCCGGCCTGCGGAACCCGCTGACGAGCCCTGCCAAGCCGGCACAAGCAGCAGCGATCCACATCGCGAGGGACAAATTCTGATGCAGGGTCAAATTGAGTATGATGGCGGCAAGGGCTGCGCCAAAGGACTGGCCGAGCAGCCGCGCCGTCGACTGCATGCCGCTTGCGCCGCCGCTGCGCTCGATCGGCGCACTGGTGATCATTACCCGGCTGTTGGGCGACTGAAACAGGCCAAAGCCAATCCCGCAGAGAGCCAGCCGCCAGCAGATGTCGAGGTTATCCGGGCTTGCCGGCATGGTTGCGAGCGACACGAGCCCGACCGCGAATAGCAGCATGCCAAAGCCACTCAGCACAAAGGGCGACATCCGATCCGCCAAGCGCCCGGAAACGAGCGCCATCAGCGCCGTCGCAAAGGGCCACGGCGTCAGCAGCAGCCCGGTTTCCACCTCCGAGCGGCCCAGCACGTCGTGGAAAAAGAACGGCAGCGACACCAGCGCCAGAAACTGTGCCGTGAACGAGAAGATCGACGCGATGATCGAACTGGCAAAGAGTGGCCGGCGCAGCAGGTCGACAGGCAGCATCGGCGCACGGCGCTGCAGTTGGCGGCGCGCCAGGAAATAGCCGGCGACAGCGGCCATGAGCAACTGTCCAAGCGCCAGCGGCAGCGAGTTGCCGCCAAGGCTGCTGAGCCCCGAAATCAGCCCGCCGAAAGCGGCGCCGTTGAGGATGGCGCTGATATAGTCGAAACGCGCCCCGCTCGCCGCGGTTTCGGGCAGGGTGAGCCGGCCGGCGACCAGCGCGATCAGGCCGAGGGGCACATTGATCAAAAACAGCCAGTGCCACGAGGCGACAGCCAGGATTGCCGCAGCAATCGAGGGGCCGGCGGCGGCGGAGATGCCGACCACCAGGGCAACGCCGCTGATGCCCCGCCCAAGACGGGCCGCCGGCATGATATGGCGGACCAGGGCGCCGTTGATGCTCATCAGCGCGCCCGCCCCCACGCCCTGCACCACCCGCGCCGCCGAGAGCATCTGCAGCGTTGGCGCGTAGGCACAGAGCAGAGACGCGGCGACGAACAGCACCATCCCGCCAAGATAAACCTTGCGAAATCCGATGGCTTCGCCCAACGCCGCCATGGGCAGCAGGGCGACCACCACCGCCAGCTGGTAGGCAGTGATGACCCAAATTGCAGCAGCACCGGGGACTCCCTGCTCGGCGGCAACGGCGGGCAGTGCAACATTGACGATGGAGCCGTCCAGCACCGCCATCATCACCGCCATAGCCACGGTCAGGAACGCCAGTATTCGCCTGGGCTGGGGCAGGCCGTCGAGCGTCGGGCTCTTGATAGCGGCGGTCATAATATTCATGGGTCGTCACTCCGAAACGGCATGGCTTCGCCGTCGCCCGTGAGGGTTTGAAAAATTTTGATGAAAAGCGTCGTCTAGCCGGCGGCTGTCTGAGCCCCCGTTGCATCCGTATCGGTACCGGTATCGGTACCAGTATTCGCCGCCCCGTCGTCCGGGGCGGAGCTTGCCTCGATCCGGCGCCAGTGCTGCACGATCCTCTGCCCGTTGCGGTAGATCAGCTCCCGGGTCAGCGACTCCGCACGCAGCTGCTGGCCGCGCTGCACCGCCTCGAGAATGGCGATGTGGTCATTGTGGCTGCGCAGCATGTAGTCGGGGTCGAGCCAGCGAAACCGGATTTCCCTGATGAGGGGAATTTCATGGGTCCTGCCCAGCGCCGCCACCAGGTGCGGATTGTCCGCCGCCTCGTAGAGCACGCGGTGAAACTCGTGCGCCAGTTGCTCCCAGCGCTTGGGATGATCCGCGCTCCAGTTATGCGCCTCGATGAACTCGGTCGACTGCGCCACGATCCGTTGCAGTCGCTCCAGTTGCTCCCCGGACAGTCCGTTCTCCGCCGCCAGACGCACCGCCAGGCCCGAAAGAGTTGAGCGCAGCTCGTAGATGCCCTCGATGTCCTTGGAGGTGAAGGTCTGCACCACGAAACCGCTGTTAGGCGTGTACTTCAGCAGCCCTTCAGTGGCGAGGATCGACAAGGCGGCCCGCACCGGGGTGCGGGACACGCCAAGGGTCTCGGCCAGGTCGACCTCGTTCATGCGCGCGCCACCTGGATAAAGCCCATCCAGCACACCCTCGCGTAAGCGGCGAACGATCATCTGGCTGCGTGTCGTCATCTGTCTGCCTCCACATCCTTGTTGCGTTCTGTGACGCATTGAGGAGCCGCCGCGGGTGACGGCTCCTGCTTTGATTATTCGGCCGCTTTGCGTTCTGCGTTCTTTTCCAGGCAGTCTATCGCCATGTCGGTATCCATCACATCGCCAAAGCTGGAATAGATGCTGGTCAGGCTCGCATTATGTTCGGCATCGGTCATGGCTGCATTGGCGTCGCTGATCATGATGACCTTGTAGTTCAGCATCATGGCATCGCGGGCCGAGGATTCGCAGCACACATTGGTCACCGTACCGGTGATCAGCACTGTGTCGAAACCTTGTGCCTTGAGGCGTTCGTGCAGGTCGGACGAGCCTTGTATAAAGGCGCTGAAGCGCTGCTTGAGCACGGTTTCATCCTCGGGCAGTTCGATCAGGTCGGGATGCAGTTCATGCCCCTTGGCGCCCAGCGCCATGTTGGCCTGCCGCTTGGCGACCGCGTCGGCGCGATAGCCGGTCATGTCGTACCAGCTCGACCAGGAGGCCTTGCTTTCCTCGCTTACGGTATTGCGGATCCAGAATACCTTGCCGCCACTGGCACGCACGGCCGAGGCGAGGCGATTGACGTTGGGCACGATAGTGACCGCCTCGGGCACATAGGCGGCTGCATACTCCTCCACCATGAAGGCGTTCTGCAGGTCCACCACGATCAGGGCGGTGCGGGAGGGCACCAGATTCTCGTGGATGTGCTCCTTGCCGCGACGCTCGATGACCCGATCGATGATATATTGGGGAATGGAAACCTTATGCACTGCACTTCTCCTTGGTTGGGTTGGCGGGCGGGGTAAACTCGTGGATCAGGCATGAACCGGCTGCGGCGCGCCCATCTGGTGAACGATCTCGGTCATGCGGATGCAGCGGGCATAGCCGCCGCCGGGGCGTGCGAACTCAGGGGGAACTGCCTTGGTGCAGGCCTCGAGGGCGTATTTGCAGCGTGGGGCGAAGCTGCAGCCGGGCGGCAGGCTGCGCAGGTCGGGCGGGCTGCCCGGAATGGCTTCGATATCGCGATGCCGGTCCTGCCCATGCACGGTCGAAGCCAGCATGCCCATCGTATATGGGTGACGCGGATGAAGCAGGATATCTCTGGCGGAGCCATATTCGACGATCCGGCCGGCATACATCACCGCCACGTCATCAGCGATCTGCGCCGCGACGCCCAGATCGTGGGTAACGAAAATGATCCCCATGCCCATGTCCAACTGAAGCTTCTTGAGCAGGATCAGAACCTGGATCTGTACGGTTGCGTCGAGCGCCGTGGTGGGCTCGTCGGCAAGCAGCAAGGCTGGCCGGCAAGCCAGGGCTACCGCGATCATGGCGCGCTGGCGCAGGCCGCCCGACAGTTCATGTGGATAGTTCTTTAGCCGGCGTTCAGGCGAGGGTATCCGCACCAGTTCGAGTAATTCCAGCGCCCGTTGGTTGGCCTCGGCGCGCGAGACCTTTTCATGCCGCCTGATACCTTCGGCGATCTGCTCGCCGATCGTGTAGACGGGGTCGAGGGCGGTCATCGGTTCCTGGAAGATCATCGAGATGCTGGATCCGCGCACCCGCGACAGCTGGCCCTCGCTGAGCGCCAGAACGTCCTGACCATCCACTGTTATATGGCCGCCGATCTTGGTGCGGTCAGCCGGCAACAGGCGCATCAGAGCGCGCATGCTGACTGATTTGCCAGAGCCGGACTCCCCGATGATGCAGAGCACCTCTCCGCGTTTGACGGCGAAGGAAACGTCACTGACAGCCTTTGCCGGGGCTTGTCGGCTATGGAAGACGACGTCAAGACTGCGGACACTGACGATGTCGTCGGTCTGCGTAATCATACCGGTCATTTCAGGCTCCGATCAGTGCAAGTTTGGGGGCGAACTGGCTGGCCTGGGGCAGCGTTCGTGGCGGGTTACCGGCGCGGGAATGTCCCGAGGCAAGATCGTGCATGTGGCACGCCACCTGATGGCTGAGCGGATCGGCACGCTTGTCCATTCGTGGCGCATTGGCCGAGCAGACGCTTTCGGCATAGGGGCACCGCGTGTGAAAACGGCAGCCCGGAGGCGGATTGACCGGGTTGGGCGGATCGCCCGCGAGCGGCGCTTCGGTCACCCGCTCGGCCGGGTCCATGCTCAGCTGGGAAGCGAGGAGTGCCTGGGTATAGGGATGCTTGGGCTGTTCGTATATCTCGTCCACCGGACCGATCTCGACGATTTCGCCCAGATACATCACCAGCACCCGATCCGAGATGTAGCGCACGACGTGCAGATCGTGGGAGATAAACAGGTAGGTCAGGCTGAAATGGGTCTTGAGATAGCGCAGCAGGTTAAGCACCTGCGCTTCCACCGATTTGTCCAGTGCCGAGACGGCCTCGTCGAGGATCAGCATTCGCGGGCTCAGCGCCAGCGCGCGGGCGATGTTGACGCGCTGCTTCTGTCCGCCGGAAAGTTCGTGCGGATACCTGCCCGCAAACAGATCGGATCGCAGACCAACCCGCTCCAGCAACTGCATCGCCGTGTCGCGCGCCGCATGGGTTTTTACGCCATGCACCTTGGGGCCGTAGGCGATGGAATCCACCACCGGCAGCCTTGGATTAAGCGAGGATGAGCTGTCTTGAAACACCATCTGCAGGTGCCGCCGCAACTGGCGCAGCGTGATGCCGGTCTTTTCCCCGACGGCGTCGCCGTCGAAGATCAGCTCGCCGGTGTCGCGCTGGATCAGGTTCATCAGCAGACGCGCCAGGGTCGACTTGCCGCAACCCGATTCACCCACCACACCCAGCGTTTCCCCCTTCATCACGGTGAAGGAGACGTCGTCCACGGCACGTACCTTGGCGACTACGCGCTTCAGCATGCCGCCCCGGATGGGAAAGTGCTTGCGCAGATTGTTGACGATGAGCAGCGGTTGCAGCGCGCCGCCGCGGTCGCGTGGATCCCCTTGTTTTACCGGTTTCAGCGTGGGGCGGCGGGGAACGAGAGTGTCGTCCATGAGAGCCTCCTAGGCCTTGATGTCCATGGCCTGACGCAAACCGTCGCTGACCAGGTTGAACGAGAGGGAGACGATGAAGATGGCCAGCCCGGGCAGTGCGCAGACGATGGGCTGCACATAGATGGCCTGGCGCAGGCTCGAGAGCATTTGCCCCCAGTCCGGCGTCGGCGGCGCCACACCGAGCCCGAGGAACGACAGACCGGCGCCAAGCAGGACCGAGACCGAGACCAGGCTCGACGCATAAACAAAGACCGGCGGCAGGATGTTGCCGACGATGTGGTCCAGGATGATCGAGCCGCTCGACGCACCGCTGGCGCGTGCCGCCTCGACGAAATCCAGGCCGCGGATCTGGGTGGTTGCGGTCTCGGTGATGCGGCACATGGAAGGAATGAACACCAGCGTCAGGGCAAGCAGGCCGCTGACGACGCCGCCGCCCAGCGTTCCCGAGATCGCCACTGCCAGCAGGACAGAAGGAAACGCGTAGAACACGTCCATGATGCGCATGATGATCATGTTGACCCAGCCGCCGGCAAAGCCCGCCACCACGCCCAGCAGGCCACCCACCAGCACGGCCATCAGCACCGGCACGATGCCCATCATCAGCGACATGCGGCCGCCATAAAGAATGCGGGACAGCACATCGCGGCCCAGCTCATCGGTGCCCAGCAGGTGCCCCTCGAAGCCGACAGGCTTGAGACGCAGGATCATGCTGGTTGCGTAGGGGTCGTGCGGCGCCAGCCAGGGCGCGAACACGGCAGAGAGGATGGCCAGCAGGATCACGCCCATGAAGAACAGGGTCAGGTAATCGTAGCGCAGGCGTGCCACAACCGTGCGCACGAAGCTGTGCCGGGGGCCGCGCGGGGCCTTGGCCAAAAGGGGTACCGAACCGATGGCTGCAGTATCTGTCGACATGTAGTTTCCTTTCTCGCTCAGGCGCGCTTGACGCGAGGGTCCACGACGGTCTGGAGGATATCGACCACCAGGTTGATGGCGACGAAGGCCAGAGCCAGCACGAGGATCGTGCCCTGCAGCAGGGGAATGTCGCGGGTGAGGATGGCCTTGCTCATCAGGAAGCCGGTGCCCGGCCAGGTGAAGATGGTCTCGATAAGAATGGAGCCGCCGATCAGGTAGCCGAGTTGCAGCCCCATGATGGCCAGGATCTGCGGCAGCGCATTGCGCACCGCATGGGTCAGGATGGCGATGGGGCGAAGGCCCTTGGCGCGGAGCATCTGCACGAAGTCCTGTCCCAGCACTTCGGCGACCGCCGAGCGGGAGGAGCGCATCACCACCCCCAGTGGCAGCAATGCCATGGTGACCATGGGCAGGATGGCATAGCGCGCCTGGTCCCAGTCGAGCCAGTTGAAGCTGTCCGAGCCCTGCCCGCCCATGCCGGTCGCCGGCAGCCAGCGCAGGTTGACGGCGAAGACGATGACCAGGACGATAGCCAGCCAGTAATTGGGAATGGAAACCCCGACGGCCGAGAGCGCGGTGGCGAC
This sequence comes from Devosia sp., assembly GCA_028290685.1. Classification (GTDB taxonomy): domain Bacteria; phylum Pseudomonadota; class Alphaproteobacteria; order Rhizobiales; family Devosiaceae; genus Devosia. The sequence continues at coordinate 7,465 of JAQGJI010000045.1, forward strand.
CCGGTCGATCAGCTTGCCGCGATTGTAGGCGGCGATGGTGCCAAGGGTGAATGCCAGCACGAAGGCGAGGAGCACTGCGCCTACGGCAATGGAGAGCGTGTTGGAGAGAGCGCGCAGCACTTCCTCGAGCACCGGCCGGTTGGTCTGCAGCGAAATGCCGAGATCGCCGGAAATCACCCGCACCAGCCAGTCCAGATATTGCAGCGGCAGCGCCTTGTCGAAGCCATAGAGCCGACGGATGGCCGCGATGTCTTCCGCCGTCGCATCGGCGGGCAGCAGCGACTGAAGTGGGTCACCCGGCGCCAGATAGACCAGGCAGAAGCAGACGATCGATACGCCCAGGGCGATGGGGATGGCGTAAAGCACACGTTGGGCAGCATAGGTCCACATGGGCAAGCTCCAGTTGAAGGCGGTTGACCGGCAGGAGGGGGACCCGCGGCCCGGGGGCCGCGGGCAGGTGCTATTCGTTGACGACGATCGGGGTCATGTCCTGGAACCAGCTCTGGGCCTGCACGAAGCCCGAGAGATTGGGCGCCAGGGCCCGCGGATTGAGGTCGCTGACCACGGTCAGTCGCGCCCCATCCTCGGTGACGATCTTGTGGGCCTGACGGAGCAGATCGTTGCGGTGATCGGCGTCAAAGGACGTGATCGTCTCTTCAAGCAGCGCCTCGACCTGCTCATTATAGTAGCCGCCCCAGTTGGAGCCGTTCGGCGTCTGGTACTTGCGCATGAAGTTCTTGACGAAGGTCAGGGGCTCCATCACCGCGCTGGAGAAGTTGACAGCATTGTATTGCGGGTAGGCCACGGCGCCAGAGCTGTAGACCGTGATCATGGTGTTCCAGTCGATAACTTCGAAATTGACCACGAAACCGGCCTGTTCGAGCTGCGCCTTGACCAGCTCGTTCATCGGCAACGGCTGCATCTGTCCCGATCCAGATGGCGAGATGGCGACCGTGATCGTGCACGGATAGCAGCCCGCTTCCTGCAGCAGCGCCGTGGCCTTGGCCGGGTCGTGGGGGTATTCGAATGCCTCCCCGTAATTGGCCTGGCTCTTGGTGTAAGGCCCGTAGCTGATCGCTGCGATGCCACCGAGCATGGCGACCATATCGTCGCGGTTGACGGCATAGTTGATCGCCTGGCGGACGCGCACGTCGTTGAACGGTGCGGTCAGATTATTGAGGATATAGGGCCAGGTGTGGGGATAGGCATTGGTGATGATCTGCATGCCCGCGCCTTCGAGGGCCGGGATCATGTCCGGTGACGGGGCCTCGACGAAGTTGACCTGGCCGGACAGCAGTGCCGCTGCGCGGGTCGTGGCTTCCGGCATCGGCAGCAGCACCAGCTTGTCATGCTTGGGAATGCGCGCTTGGTTCCAGTAGTCCTCGTTCTTGACCAGCTCGAGCCGTTCGTGCGGCACTACGCTGCCGAACTTGTACGGACCGCTGCCTGCGGGAGCTTCGGCATAGACGGCGAAGTCGTTGCCGGCAGCTTCCACCGCGCATTTGGACAGCATCAGCACGTAGACCAGGTTGTAGGGGAACAGCGACTCCACCGTCTTGGTGGTGATGGCAATGGTGTCTTCGTCCACCTTCTCCACGCCCTCGATAGCGCTGGTGCGCGAGCGGGCGCGAGCAAACTGCACAGGGCTGAAAGCGGGATGGGCCTCATCGATCAGGCGCGAGATGTTCCATTCGGCGGCATCGGCATTCCAGGCGCAGCCATCGTGGAAGGCGGCATCGGTGCGCAGGTCGAACAGCCAACGGCGCGGATTTTCAGGATCGACGTTCCAGGCGGTGGCCAGACCCGGAATGATGTCCACTTCCTTGTCCGAGCTGGACAGGTCCCACGATACCAGCCCCTCATAGAGGGAGTAGCCCACAAAGCGGGTGCCCTCGAAGCCTTGGTCCGGCTGGCCGGCCCAATCCGGAATATCCGCTGCCGTCATGGCCACGGTGACCACGGACTCCGCCGAAGCCGCACCCAGAGTGGCCAGGGACAGGCCAGCCGCCACGGCGATTTTCTTGATCTTGCAGGCCATCGGCCCATTCAGACGCACCATTCCGTTTCTCCACTTCGAATGCGGGCCGAGCCCTCGGCCTGCCATTCAGTGCAGCAAGGAGCGTGCCATCTGGCCCGGCGGCAACCCGCCAATTTGGGCGGAGCGGGGTAACGCCTTGATTGGTCTGGATACTTTTCCTCAAGGACCAAGCCCGACCAGTTTAGTATACAATGTGGTTTTCCATCACCAGATTTCGGAACTGACGCATAAATCGTCATCGTTTCATAAACTTGCCTATAAACTGCTCATATGCGATTTTTACCGCCCAAATACAGGCGCCTCCAGAGCCGGCTAACAGCAAATGCAGGGCTGGTATGCGGAATCGTCCGTCTTTACGCCCCGTTGAGTTGTATGCAATCCTTCCCATAGCATCGCGCATGCCGATGCCTTGCTATGCTCCAGGAGACGTTCGATGACTGCTCAACCCTTCGATCGGAAGGTGCGCATCGCGCATCTGGCCGGGCCTACCGCCACCATCCAGAATACGCCGCCGCTGGTGACGTCGAACAAGGCGCGCTCCAAGCGCGGCCTGCCGATGCGCGCGAATGCGGATGGCAGCCCGCAGAAGTTCGACGCATTGCGGGCCCAGCGGCTTGCCGCGCCGGCCAAGGTCTATGTCGAACAGTTCTCGGCCCATCCGCTCGAAAGCGATGCCGCTGACCTCTATGGTGCGCCCGATGGCTATATCGGCCCCGATGGCAGTTTCAGCCCCGAGCGGCGCAGCGAGGCGGACAAGCCGGTCTACGAGATCGAACTCAGCCCCGAGGACGGGCTCTACCCCCTGCCCTATATGGCCGTGCAGGCCGATGGCAGCGCCTGGGAAGAAGAAATGGCCGTACCGGGCGGCGCCGAAGATCGCGCCCGGCAGGGCTTTTTCCCGGATGGTTCGCGCAGCTTCGAGGAGATCGACCGGCTCTCGCTCGGCGTTGACGGCGTCGCCAATCCCATTTCCTCGCAAGCCGAGGTCGACTTTTTCCGCGTGCTCCCGCCTGGCGGGTTCAAGAAGGGCGTCCCCGCCCACCTGCGGACCGATATTGGCGACGGCGATATCGAACCCGAAGCGCGCGGCCTCAATTTCCATGGCTACAAGCCGCACCATCTATCGACTGCGCCGGCGCGTCCCGCGCTTGCCAAGATCACCAATGACACGCAGGCCATCGCCGATAGCGGCAAATATGATGGCCTGGTCTGGACGCAGGGCAGCCCCCAGGTCGAAGAGACCGCCTATTGGTTCAACCTGCTGATCGACACCACGCTGCCGATTTGTGGCAATGCCGCGCAGCGTCCGCAGGGTCAGATCAGCGCGGACGGCCCCAAGAACATTGTCGACTCCATTTCCTACATTCGCTCAGGCGCATGGAAGGACGCCGAGGGCCGCAATCGCTGCGGTTCGCTGGTCATCCAGGAGCAACAGTTCTTTGCCGCCCGTGAAGTGACCAAGGTCGATGCCCGTCCCGGCGGGTATTCGGCCGTTGGCGGCCATGGCGGCATCGTCGGCCAGATCAGCCACCATGGCGCGATCGCGCTGATGTATGTACCTGCCTACAAGCATACCTATCTGTCGGATGTGAACATCAACAAGCTGCCCGCCACCGCCAAGGCGGTTAAGTGGCAGGATGGCAAGCTCGGCTATGTTGATGTCACCATCAAGGACACCGCCGGCAAGCTGACCGAGGACGCCATACCATCCGTTTCGATCATCAAGGAAGGCGGCTATTCCGACGAGGAATATGGCATCGGCGCCGATCAGGTTAGCGATATGCTGGCGCTGATCGAGCACAAGCTGAGCCTGGGCCGGCTGAGCGGCTTTATCACGGAGGGACTGGTGCCCTATGGGCGCCTGCCGTCCGCTGCGCGTGAGAAGTTGATCCTGCGGGCTGCCTTCAGCGGCATCCCCTCTGTACGTGTGGGCCGGGGCGCCCCCGAAGGCTTTGCCGATCCCTACCCGTTTGTCGTCGCCGGCTCCAACCTGACCGCCATCAAGGCCCGGCTGCTCCTGATGGCTTGCCTGATGAAGTTTGGCGCGCTGCCAATCGCAGCCGACCCCAACAACCCCACGGACGCAGACAAGGCCAACCTGGCTGCCGCGATAGGTAATTACCAGGCGGTGTTCAACTCACATTGAAGTCGAAGGCTGGCCGACATTATGTCGGCCAGCAAGTCTTGAAGACGTCCGGGGGAGCCTCACCATTGTCGCCGCCCGGGCAACTGCCGGAGTATCCGGCGACGACCCGTTTTGCATCACAAGCAACCAGAAGGCTGCCGGCACCCTGCGCGCCCCGGCATATCCGGGTTTTCCAGCTTTCTCCGCCGTGCCAGCACCGGCACGAGACAGCATGGGACCGGCCCGTGCAAGCCGCCCATCCACGCACTTCCCGGAATCAACGCCTCTTCTGCGGGTGCAGCGAGCGCATTCAGGGCCGCTAACATTATGCAGTTGGCGGCAGCAAAATTTTCTCTCGGTCAAAATTTCGACGCAAGCCTGAACCTTTCAAATCCCGACTGATTTGATAGGGTTTCGGTATCGATTACCGGGAGCTTCCAATGAAACGGACAGCCAAGATTGCTGCATACACTGCCCTTGCCGCTTCGCTTGCGCTGGGCTTTGCCGTAACTGTCCACGCACAGGACAGGACACTGATCAACGTGTCCTACGATCCGACGCGCGAATTCTATCGGGAATTCAACGCGGCCTTTGTCGCCCACTGGGAGCAGACTGCCGGCGAAAGCGTGGCCATTCAGGTCACCCATGGCGGCTCGGGTTCGCAGGCCCGGACCGTGATCGACGGGCTGGAAGCCGACGTGGTCACCCTGGCCCTCGAAAGCGATATCAACGCGATCTCCGATGCAAATCCGGACCTGATCCCGGCCGACTGGCGCGGGCAGCTGGAGAACAACAGCGCGCCCTATACGTCCATCATCGTTTTCCTGGTCCGCAAGGGCAATCCAAAGGGTATCCAGGACTGGAATGACCTGATCGCCGAGGGCGTCGAAGTCATCACGCCAAATCCAAAGACGTCGGGCGGGGCCCGCTGGAACTTCCTGGCCGCCTGGGCCTGGGCCAAGGACGCAAATGGCGGCGACGAGACGGCAGCGCAGGAATACGTGACCGAACTCTTCCGCCATGTGCCCGTGCTCGATACGGGCGCGCGCGGCTCAACCACGACCTTCGTTCAGCGCGCCATAGGTGACGTGCTGCTGGCCTGGGAGAACGAGGCCTATCTGGCGCTTGAAGAACTGGGCCCCGATGCCTTCGACATCGTAACGCCCTCGCTATCGATCCTGGCCGAGCCACCGGTCGCCCTTGTTCGGGGCAATGCCGAGCGCAAGGGCAATCTGGAAGTTGCCCAGGCTTATCTGGACTATCTTTATTCCGACGAAGGGCAGGCCATCGCCGCTGCCAACTATTACCGCCCCTTCCGTCCTGAAGCGGCGGCAGCACAAGACAATGCCCGTTTTGGCGAACTGGACCTTGTCACGATCGAGGATTTCGGTGGCTGGCGTGAAGCGCAGCTCAAGTTCTTCGGCGGTGGCGGCGTGTTCGACCAGATCTATACCGGCGCGACGCGGTAACAGCAAAGCGGGCGGGCCTTCGGGCCGCTGGCGCCGCGCTTTACTCGCATCCCTCACGCCGCGGGCCCTGTTCAAGATCAAGACGGTGCCGGTCAGCAAGCCGCAATGCCCCAAGTGGCGTCTCCATTGCTCTGGCCTCCAGAAGCACGGCGCGAGAAAATCGGAATGCTGGCGCAGCCCAGAGAATGGTTTTCTAGAAAAGCCTCAAATCTTGGCGGTTCACGCGCTTGAGATACTCTACTGCCTAGATAGACTTAAGCTATGTTTTGTGAGGCCGAGAC
>JAQGJI010000104.1 GCA_028290685.1 Devosia sp.
GCGAGAAAGCTCTTGCCGCCCTGGGCCAGCTTGGCTTCGACGGACCAGTATTCATCCGCCTTGAACTTTTCGATCTCGGCTTCGCGGTCGGAAACGAGGCGCAGCGCGACGGACTGCACGCGGCCGGCCGAGCGGGAGCCGGGCAGCTTGCGCCACAGGATCGGCGATAGGGTGAAGCCGACGAGGTAATCGAGCGCGCGACGGGCCAGATAGGCGTCGACCAGCGGCATGTCGATGTCGCGCGGTTTTGCCCTGGCCGCGGTAACGGCATCCTTGGTGATGGCGTTGAACACCACGCGCTGGACGGTCATGTCCTTCTTGATGGACTTCTTCTGGCGGAGCACATCGAGCACGTGCCACGAGATGGCTTCGCCTTCGCGGTCAGGGTCGGTTGCAAGGATCAGGCCATCGGCACCCTTGAGGGCGTTGGCGATGTCGCCCAAGCGCTTTTTGGAGGCGGTGTCGACCTCCCAGGACATGGCGAAATCTTCGTCGGGACGGACCGAGCCGTCCTTGGCGGGCAAATCGCGGACGTGACCGAAGGAGGCCAGGACTTCATAGCCTGAACCCAGATATTTGTTGATTGTCTTGGCTTTAGCCGGACTTTCAACGACGACGACCTTCATGGAGTACCCGTTCCGCAACGCTTGATGAGAAGGCGCGCAACATGGTGAAGCCCGGGTGCGGTGTCAACGGGCGCTGAAAAGAGACTGCCCGGCAGTGATCGTGCGCGGTCGGGCAGCCAGATGAATCAGACGGCGCGGGCGGAACGGCGCAGCGCCAGGTTTTCGGGCGCAAAAACAGTCCAGGCGAAGATGAGCACGCCGGCAACGACGATCAGCGAGCTGACGGCGACGACGGGCGTCACGGCGGTATTACCCTGCAACAGCAGATACAGTGCCATGCTCATGAAGACGACGCCGGTGGTGTAGACAGCGTAGTGGACAAGGGCGAGGCGCCGCTCGGCCTTGGCGGGGTTCAGTGCGTAATAGACGCCGAAGATGGCGCTGCTGACCCAGCCCAGCAAGTTGACGTGGGCGTGGGCGCCGATGACGTTGTGGTTCTCACTGATGGACATCTGCAGGCCCATGCCGATGCCGACGATCAAAAACAAAACGGCAGTCTTAAAAAACAGATTCGAGATTTTCGGCATTTTTGCCTCCGATGCCTGCTCGACTGGCCCCTCCAGGTCCGATAGCGGGCGCTGCAGTTTACGCTCTAATCGGGGCCATCACCACTGCTGTTTGCGGTATTTGTAACGTTGTACTTGCAACGGGCAGGGGGGCGTGCTGCATTTGGCAGTGCCGTTCAGGCGCCTGGCCTCACCACATACCCCGCCGGACCGGTTTGCGCGCATGGCGGGCAGAAGGCCCTGTCAGCCCCAGCAGTTGAAATTGCTCAAGAGGAGACTATCCATGGAATACCGCAAGCTCGGTAACAGCGGCGCTGTCGTTTCGGCGTACTGCCTGGGAACGATGACGTTCGGAAAGGAATCCGATGAAGCGACCTCGTTCCGGCTGATGGACGATTATGTGGCGGCGGGCGGCAATTTCCTCGACACGGCAAACGTTTACAGCGCTGGTCTGTCGGAAGAGATTATCGGGCGCTGGCTCAAGAGCAAGCCGGGGATTTTGCGCGATCTGGTGATCACCACCAAGGGGCGGTTCCCCATGGGCGATGGGCCGAACCACCTGGGATTGTCGCGCAAGAATTTGAACGAGGCGCTGGATGCTTCGTTGAAGCGGCTGCAAGTGGAGCATATCGACCTCTACCAGATGCACGGTTTCGATGCGCTGACGCCGCTCGAGGAAACGCTGCGGTTTCTGGACGACTCGATCCGCAACGGCAAGATCGCCTATTACGGGTTCTCCAACTTCCTGGGCTGGCAGATGACCAAGGCGGTGTGGATTGCCAAGGCGGGCAATTTCCAGCCCCCGGTGACGCTGCAACCGCAGTATAACCTGCTGGTGCGCGACATCGAGCACGAGATCGTGCCAGCGGCGCTGGATGCCAATATCGGGCTGCTGCCGTGGTCGCCGCTAGCTGGCGGGTGGCTATCCGGCAAGTACAAGCGCGACCAAGCGCCAAGCGGGGCGACACGGCTGGGCGAGAACCCGAAGCGGGGCATGGAAGCCTATGACAAGCGCAATGGGGACGCGCGAACCTGGGACGTGATCGGAGCCCTGGAGGAGGTTGCCAAGGCGCGCGGTGTTTCCATGGCGCAGGTGGCGCTGGCCTGGACGGCAGCACGGCCGGCAGTGACGTCCGTGATCCTGGGGGCGCGCACGACCGAGCAACTGGCCGACAACCTGGGGGCGGCAGACCTGAAGCTGAGCGAAGATGAAATGAATACCCTTGTGGCGGCGAGCGAGCCGCAAGTGGCTGACTACCCCTATGGCGAGGGCGGAAAGCGGCAACGGCACCGCAACATGGAGGGCGGACGCTGACACAAGGGGCGCCCGCCTGTCGTGGGCGCCCGGACTGTTGATGTTGGCTGGTCCGGTGAATGGAAACGGCCCATGGCGCCCGATGAGTTCCAGGTGCTCGTTTCCTGCAGCAAACGGAGACAGCACATGACATCGTCGACGAACCGGCAGCAGCAGAAATCGGGGAGTTGGGAACCCAACGACGCAAGTGGGCCGTCACCAGGCCAGTTGGCTTGCTGCTGCGGGCGGAGGGGGCTGTTGTGCTCGCCCTCCTGGCCTGGTCCTATCAGGCCGTTGGGGGCAATTGGTGGTTGTTCGCGGCGCTGATCCTGGTGCCCGATCTATCCATGCTGGGATGTTTGCGGAACAACAAGGTCGGCGCTGCCACCTACAATGCCGGGCACACCTATGTTGCACCGGCGGCCCTCGCTTTTTCGGGTCGGATTCCGGCAGGGGCATGCTGCTGCCGATCGCCATCATCTGGGCGGCGCATATAGGCTTTGACCGGATGCTGGGGTATGGCCTCAAATCCCCGCAGGGTTCAGGGTCACCCATCTCGATCTTGCCCCCAAGGCTGGAGAGAACGCGCGCCTGATCGAACCGAAAACCTGACAGGACCCGACTTGGCGGCGGCCCGGGGGAAAACGCGACGGGCACGCTGATGGCGTCGGCCAGCGCAGCAGCGCTTATTGGCGCGTTGCCGTAAGCTCGCCCAGGGCCAGCATGCGCAGGGCCTCGGGATAGATGCGGTGTTCCTCGACATGGATGCGGTCAGCCAGCGTGTCGGGGGTATCGCCGGGCAGGACGGGGACCTGGGCCTGAAGGATTGGGGCGCCTTCGTCGAGACCCGGGGTAACGAAGTGGACGGT
>JAQGJI010000139.1 GCA_028290685.1 Devosia sp.
AAAGACAAAAGGCGCCCGATTGGACGCCTTCATCTACAGTCTTGAAGCAACAACCAAGTCTTAGTTGGTGTACTGGCCCCGAGCGATGTTCTTGATATCGCCCTTGGTGATGCCCAGATCATTGAGCTGACGGCTGTCCAGAGCGTTAAGCTCGCGGATCGTGCGCTGATACTGAGCAAACTGTGCAATCTTCTGGCGGATGTTCATTTGGTTCCCCTTCATTCGATGCCCTTATGTAGAGTTGGCCTGTCGTGATTAGAAGATAGTCACCGCGCACATCTCTTATGCGCTCAGTGCAAACAAATGAGGCAGACCTTTCCCCCGCCTGGCAGGGGCCTGGATGAGACGGTGCGTCAGCCCTTTTTGCGCAGCAGGTAGGTATCCATGATCCATCCGTGCCGCGCCCGCGCCATGGCCCTCGTCTGGGTGATCTGCCCGGCCACATCACCAAGCCGGCCCGATATGATGATCTCGTCGGCTGTCCCCAGATAGGCGCCCCAGAAAATCTCCAGATCCGGGTCGGCCCCGGCAAAAGCTGCCTGCCCGTCCAGCATGACGATGGTGTCCGTCTCGACCGGTCCCAGCCGCCGGCCCGTGGTGATGTGCACCGGCTCCCCGATCCGGTTGAGGGCAATTCCATGCGCTGCCGTGAGGGCCTGGATCGCGGTAATCCCGGGGACGATTTCGACCCGGACAGCATGGGTATGTTTCAGCCGCTCGAGAATGCGCAGCGTGCTGTCATAGAGCCCGGGATCGCCCCAGACCAGAAAAGCCCCTGCCCGCCCCTGGGGGATCGTGTCCACCAATTGAGCAAACTGCGCCGCCAGCGCGGCGTGCCAATCATCGACGCTGCGAGCATAGTTGGGGTTCGATACCTCTCTGGAGGGTACAGCATAGTCCAGCGTCCGGCTTTGCGGATTGGTCACAAAGCGGGCGATGATCTCGCGCCGCACCTGCGCCAGCTCGCCCTTGCCGGCCCCCTTGTCGGGAACGAACAGCAGGTCGGCCCGGTTCAGCGCATTGATGGCCTGCACCGTCAGATGCTCGGGATTGCCCGTACCAATTCCAACCACCAGAAGTGTTTTGTGCATCACCGGTTATCCTTTGGTTCACTGCGCCCTGCGCCGGGCCGGCAGCCTGCTGGCCCACAAGGCGCCAGAGCTGGCCAAGCCATAAGCCACCAGACCCGATCCGGCACCTTTTTACGCGTTTCTCAAACGAAACCTTTGCGGGCGTGTCAACGCAAAGAGCGCATCTGTCCTGCTCCCGCGGGGCCCAGAGTATGGCGTTGCGGGCAATCAACTGCGCCCGCAACCAGTTTCCGGTTTGCCGCGAGGGCTTGGCGTCCCGCCGTGCCAGCAGCTTGCCCGGTGCTCCCCCGCCGATCCTGAAGCGCGGCAGCTCCCTCCGGGATGCGTGCGTTGTTTGTGCACGGGCGGAAATGGGGTAAAGACAGCATCATGTCCCACGCCCTTGCCATTGCTCCCCAGATCCGCCAGCGCCGGGGCGCTTGCCCCTCGCTGGAGGCTCCCATGCAGACCGGCGATGGGCTCCTGGCGCGGCTGCGGATCAGGGCGGGGCGGCTGACGCCTGGTCAACTGCAAAGTCTCGCCGAACTGGCGCAGCAGCATGGCAACGGGCTGCTCGAAATCACCGCCCGCGGCAATCTGCAGGTCCGGGGTCTTTCGACGCACTCCCAGGGGCCGTTTGCCACGGCAGCCCTGGACGTTGTCGATGTCGAAACCGGCCTGGCTGTGGAAACACCGCCCTTGGCCGGCGACGATCCCCACGAAATCGCCGATCCTGATCCACTTGCCAAGGCCATCCGCAAGGCTGCGCGGCCACTGGCCTGCCAGCTCGGGCCCAAGGTCACGATTGTTGTGGACGGTTGTGGTCAGGTGAGCCTTGCAGCGCTCAAGGCCGATATCCGCCTGACGGCCGCCGCCGCAGAACAATGGCAGGTCAGCATTGCCGGGCGGCCCGCCACATCCGCCAGTGCCGCCGACGCCCTCGACCTCACCATGGCCAGCCTCGCCCAAATCGCCGCCATGGGACCAGATGCCCGCGCCACGGACCTGCCCGGTCAGCGCCCGCCACCATCAAGCCAAACCGGCACGGCGCCAATCGGCGTATTCGCTTTGCGCGAACGCGCCGCCGTGGGGCTTGCCCTGCCTTTTGGCAGCATGAGCGCCCCTGCCTTGATTGGCCTCAGCCGGGCGGCTGCGCGGCACAGCATTTCTGAGTTCCGCCTTGCTCCCCATCATGGGCTCATCGCGATCGGTGCGGGGCCTGGTTTCCTTGCCAGCGCTGCAGCGCTCGGTTTCATGACCAGCACCGGCGATCCCCGAACCCGCATCAGCGCCTGCATCGGCAACGAAGGCTGCGCATCGGGGCACATCCCCGCCCGCACCGTTGCACAAGCGCTGGCCGAATTCTTGCCTGCGCAAGCCCATCTGCATGTTTCCGGGTGTTCAAAGGGTTGTGCCCATCCCCGGCGCGCAGCGATAACGCTGGTGGGCCGGCCCGATGGCTACGGCCTTGTCATCGGCGGCATGGCAGGCGATACGCCCGGGGCCGTGTTGCAGGCGGACCAGCTTGAGTCTGCGCTGCGCGCCCGCTAGGGAAAGCAATGACCACTTACGACTACATCAAGGATGGCGACGCGATCTATGCCAAGTCCTTCGCCATCATCCGTGCCGAAGCGGATCTGAGCCGTTTCGCTCCGGGGGAAGCCGAACTCGCGATCCGCATGATCCACGCCGCCGGCTCGGTCGAGGCCGCGCGGCATTTCGAGTTCGGCCCCGGCTTTGTCCAAGCCGCCAGCGCTGCTCTTGGCAAGGGCGCGCCGATACTGTGCGATGCGGAAATGGTTGCGCGCGGGGTTACCGCCAGCCGCCTGCCGGCCGGGAACGACGTCATCTGTACCCTGCGCGAGGCCCAGACCCCGATCATTGCGCACGAGATCGGCAATACGCGTTCCGCTGCTGCCCTGCGCCTGTGGCTGCCGCGCCTTGGCGGGGCAGTCGTGGCCATCGGCAATGCCCCTACCGCGCTGTTCTATCTGCTTGAGCTGCTCCGCGACGGAGCGCCAAAGCCTGCGGCCATCCTGGGCATGCCGGTGGGCTTTGTGGGCGCGGCAGAATCCAAGGCAGCGCTTGCGGAGAACTCCTATGGCGTGCCCTATGCCATTGTCAGGGGCCGGCTGGGTGGCTCGGCCATGACAGCGGCTGCCCTCAACGCCCTGGCGAGACCGGGCATATGACAGCCAAGCTCATCGGTGTCGGCACCGGGCCCGGCGATCCAGACCTTTTGACGCTCAAGGCGGTTCGCGCCATCGAGCGGGCGGACGTGGTCGCCTATTTCGCCAAGCGGGGCAATCCAAGCAATGCCCGCGCCATTGTCGCCGATTTGCTGGTCGGCCAGATCGAGGAGGAACTTGGCTATCCCGTGACCACGGAAGTGCACCGGCATCATGCGGATTATAGATCGGTTATTGCGGCCTTCTATGCCGAGGCGGCGCAGCGCATGGCCCGCCATCTTGATGCAGGGCGCACCATTGCCGTGCTCAGCGAGGGCGACCCGCTGTTTTACGGCAGCTACATGCACCTTCACGTGCGCCTTGCCCCCCATTACCCCACCGAAG
>JAQGJI010000163.1 GCA_028290685.1 Devosia sp.
ACGCGGGTGATTTCGCCCTGGCCGGGCAAAAAGACGAGGACCGAGCCCTCGTGCTCGCGCAGGGCAGCCAGAACCGCTTGGGCAACCTGGTCCTCGATGCGCTGCAGCGGGTCGGGTTCGCGGTACAGGGTCTGCACGGGAAAGGCGCGCCCCAGGCTCTCGATCACCGGGGCATCGTTGAGGAGCCTTGCGACCCGCCCCCCATCGATGGTCGCGGACATCACCACCACCCGCAGATCTGGGCGCAGGGCGGCGGCGTCCAGGGTAAGTGCCAGGCCCAGATCGCCGTCCAGACTGCGTTCGTGAAATTCGTCGAACAGGACCGCGCCAACGCCGCTCAGTTCGGGGTCATCGAGCACCATGCGGGTGAACACGCCCTCGGTGACGATCTCGATCCGGGTCTTGGCGGAAATCCTGCTGTCCATGCGCACGCGATAGCCGACGGTCTGGCCGACTTCCTCGCCCAGCAGGCGCGCCATCTGGGCGGCGGCGGCGCGGGCGGCAAGCCGGCGCGGTTCCAGCATGATGATGCGGTGATCCCCCCGCCAGGGAGCAGCGAGCAGGGCCAGGGGGACGCGGGTGGTCTTGCCGGCACCGGGCGGCGCGACGAGCACGGCATAAGGCCCGCTTGCCAGAACAGACTGGAGCGCCGGGAGTGCGTCGTCGATGGGCAGGGGAGGCAGGGACATGAGCGGTGTTTGGCGCAAGAGACAACAACCCGCAAGGGCCGAGACCCGGTATGGGAACCAACCCTGCTGCTCGATATGCGGACTTGGCAAACTCCAGGTCCGATCTCGTTATCGTTGCCTGCGGGGAAAGGAGGACTGGCTGGAAAGGATTGCCCGTTCAGCGCCGCACGCCCAGGCGGGCCATCTTTTCGCTCAGGGTACGGCGGGGAACCTGCAGCGCGTCGACAACGGCTGAGATGGAATCGTTGTGGCGGGCCAGTTCGGCTTCGATGACATGGCGCTCATAGGCAGCGAGCCGGTCTGCAAGGCTTGCCGATGAGGGCAAGGGCTTGGCCCGGGGACCCAGAATGGCATCGAGCGAGCGCCCGGTGGCGTCAAGGCCAAGGGCAAACCGGTCGGCGGCGGCCTTGAGTTCGCGGACATTGCCGGGCCAGGGATGAACCAGCAGGGCATTGATATCGGCGGGATGCAGGCTTGGCACAGGCTTGCCGAAGCGCTGCGCGGCCAGCCCCAGGAAATGGTGGAACAGCAGCACGCAATCGTCGCCCCGCTCGTGCAGCGGCGCCAGGTGGATGGTGGCCATGTTGAGCCGGTAAAACAGATCGGGGCGGAAGCGGCCCGCATCGCTTTCAGCGGCCAGATCGACCTTGGAGGCGGCAATGATGCGCAGATCGAGCGGAATTTGCCGGTTGGAGCCGACGCGCTCGACGGATCGCTCCTGAATGACGCGCAACACCTTGGCCTGGGCCATGAGCGGCATGGACTCGATTTCATCGAGCAGCAGGGTGCCGCCATTGGCGAACTCGAATTTGCCGATGCGCTTGTCGCGGGCCGAGGTGAAGGCGCCGGCCTCGTGGCCGAACAGCTCGGATTCCAGCAGCTCGGCCGGGATGGCGGCGCAGTTGACGGCAACAAACGGGTGTTTGGCGCGGGGAGAAAAGTCATGCAGGCACCGCGCGACGACTTCCTTGCCGGTGCCGGTTGCCCCGAAGATGATGATGTCGGTGGGCACGTTGGCGAGTTCGCGCACCGCGTGCCGCAGATTTTCCATGCTGGGCGACGCACCGACGAGGCGGGTAGCGAGTTCGGTTTCCCCGCCGTCGAGCTTGCGGCGCAGATCGGCCACTTCACGCTTGAGGCGTGCCTGTTCGGCGGCACGGCGCAGGGTGTTGACCAGCGCATCGGGCACATAGGGCTTTTGCAGGAAATCAAAGGCCCCCGCGCGCATGGCATCCACCGCCATGGGCACGTCGCCATGGCCGGTAATCAGGATGACTTCGGTGGAAAGCGATCGCTCGCGCACCGAGCGCAGCAGATCAAGGCCCGACAGGCCGGGCATGCGCACATCGGTCAGCACGACATCGGGGCGCGATTTGTCGAGCATGGCCAGCGCCTGGTCTGCGTCATTGGCCACGCAGGGGGCAAAGCCTGACAGGCGCAGCCATTGTTCAAGCGCGGTGCGCACGATTTCTTCGTCATCGACAATCAGCACGATCGGGGTGGTCACGCGGGGATATCCTGGGCAGGGGCCGTTTGGGTGATGAGTGGCAGGCGGACGGTGAAGGCGGCGCCCTGACCGGGGCGGCTGGCAACGGCAATGGTGCCGCCAAGGTCGCGCACAAGGCCATAGGAAATCGACAGGCCCAGGCCCAGGCCGCGGCCCGGCTGCTTGGTGGAATAGAACGGGTCGAACAGATTGCTCAACTCACTGGGCGCGATGCCCGAGCCGGTGTCGGTGACGGTGAGTTCGACCCAGCCGCGCGTGCGCTTGAGCCCGATCGAAAGGACGCGAACGGGGCTGTGTTCCATGGCATCGGCGGCGTTGGTGATCAGATTGATCAGCACCTGTTCAAGATGAATGGGATTGCCGGCCACTTCGATGCCGCCGCGGGGGCGGCGGTATTCCACATCGACGCCAAATGCCTTGAGCTTGTGATCGACCAGATCGAGGGCATTGATGATGACGCTGGGCAAGTCGGCCCGGGCGTGGGCGCGGGTCTGCTTGCTGGCAAAGCTTTTCAAGTGGCCCGTAAGTGCCGCCAGGCGGTCCACGACCTTGTCCATGGTGGCCAGGATGGTGGCGATATCAGGGTCATGGCGTTGCGCGGCAATGAGCTTGGCACTGGCCAGGTGGGTGGTGAGCGCCGCAACCGGCTGGCTGACCTCGTGGGCAACCCCGGCCAGCGCCTGGCCCAGGCTCGCCAGCTTTGCGGCCTGCACCAGCCCGTGCTGGGCCTCGCGTCCGGCTTGTTCGGCCCGGATGCGCTCGGCGATTTCCGCGCGCAGGGCTTCGTTGGCGATATGCAGATCCTCGGTGCGTTCGGCCACGCGCTGCTCGAGCCGCTCGTGTTCCGCAAGGCGCTGCCAGATGCTGCGCTGGCGCTGCACGAGCAGGGCGATGATGAGCAGGATGGCCGCAGCCCCCAGCGCGGTTGCAGCCGCCGCTGTCCAGGCATCGCGGAAGATGGGGCCTGCCGGGGTAAACGAGACCAGGCGCCATTGGTGGGTGGGCAGGCGCAACTCATCGAGGATGAACAGCCCTGCCGTGTCGGGATCGTTACTGGCGATCTGGGCGAAGCTGGTGCCCCGCGAGGGCCAGATGTCGGCCGCTACCGGGCGAAGGTTCACCCCGTTTTCACCATAGCGGCGCTGTGGGCCAAGCCGGGCGGCATCGGCTGCATCCAGTGGCGAGAGCGGGCGATAACGCCAGTCGGGCCGTGTGGAGAGGATGGTGACATTGTTGATGTCGACAATCCCGATCAGCTCGCCCGAGCGCCACCAATTGGCTTCGATTTCCCCAAGATTGATCTTGGCGACGGCGACCCCGAGCGCGCCCGCCGGGCCATCGATGCGGCGGGCCAGAAAATATCCGGCAACGCCGGTGACGCCGCCCACCGCATAGAATTTGGCGTCGCCGTCGCGCAGCGCCTCCTCGAAATAGGGGCGGTAGGCAAGGTTTTCACCTACGAAACTGTCATAGGCCCACCAGTTGGAGGCAGCAACGACCTGGCCGTCGGTAGCCATGATAAAGAGTTCGCCCGCCCCGGCCGTGTCATTGAGGTGCGATAAAAAGCCATTGGCGCGTTCGCGCAATGCGGGATCGGCTGGATCGACGATGACCGCGCGGGCATCTGCCGCCAGGGCAATGCTGGAGGGCAGATAGTGGAAGCGCTCGATAATGGCCTCGAGCGTGCGATCGAACAGGGCCAGCCGCCGCTCCGCCTGCTGGCCCGCATTGGCCAGGGCTCCGGCCAGGGCGATTTCAAAGGCCGCCCAGCCAATGGCCACGACCATGACCAGTGCGATCCCGCCCAGCACAAAGTGGCGGCGGGAGAACAGCTCGTGCAAGGCTAGTCGCTGGTTCAAAGTGCTCCTTGGGCAAGAACTTGCCGTGATGATGCGGTTCGGTTGGCAAGATCTTGCCCGAACTATTAACATGGTCGGCACGACATGCATATCTGCCTTGCATTGCTGAGTTGGCACATGGCTTGCAATGGCTGGGGCAGGGCGCGGCGGGAAGCCGGCCCAAACCATCCGGGAGGACGACGCAATGAAAAAAACTGTACTCACCCTGGCCGCAGGCGCGCTGCTGGCCGGGCTGGCCTTCACCGGCTCCGCCCTGGCGCAGGATTATCCAACCAAGCCGATCACCGTTGTCGTGCCGTTCGCAGCCGGCGGCCCGACCGACACGGTGGCGCGCCTTGTGGCCGAAGTGATGAGCAAGGACCTGGGCCAGCAAGTGGTCGTGCAGAACGTGGGCGGCGCCGGTGGTACGCTGGGGGCGGGCCAGGTCGCGACGGCAGCCAATGACGGCTATACGCTGCTGCTGCACCATATCGGCATGTCGACGGCCCCGACGCTGTATCGCAGCCTGCCCTATGATCCCATCACCGACTTCGCGCCCATCGGGCTGATCACCGCCGTGCCGATGGCGCTGGTGGCGCGCAAGGATTTCGAGCCCACAACGCTGGCCGAACTGCTGGACTATGTCAAAGCCAATGGCGAGAACGTCACCTATGCCCATGCCGGCATCGGCTCCGCCAGCCAGTTGTGCGGCATGTTGCTGATGAACGCGGTGGATGCCCAGATGACCACGGTGCCCTACCAGGGTTCGGGCCCTGCCATGACCGATATCCTGGGCGGCCAGGTCGATCTGATATGCGACCAGACCACCAACACGACCAGCCAGATCCAGGCCGGCGAAGTCAAGGCCTATGCCGTAACCTCGCCCGAGCGTCTGGGCAATCTGCCGGATCTGGCCACAACGGCCGAGGGCGGGCTGGAGCTGGAGATCGGCGTATGGCACGGGCTTTATGCCCCAGCCGGAACCGATCAGGCCATTATCGAACGGCTCGAAGCGGCGCTGCAGGTGGCGCTGGCCGATGAAATGGTGGTGAGCCGCTTTGCCGAGCTGGGCACCGTGCCCGTAACGGCAGAGGAAGCCACCCCCGAAGCACTCACCGAAACGCTTACCAGCCAGATCGCGCTGTGGAGCGAGGTGATCGAGGCGGCCGGCGTTTACGCCGACTAAGAGCGACTGGTGAGGTCGCATCGGACCTCACCCCGGGCGTGTCGAAGGCGAGGGCGTGGCGCCATCAAGCCACGCCCTCGCAGGTTCAACAGGCTCACCACAAAGGCTGCTGCGAGCAGCAAGGCATCAAGAGGGGCGGCCGTGGCCACACGTTTTTCGACCAAGGATCTGGTATCGGGCGGCATCTTTGTTGCTGCGGGGGCGTATTTTGCGCTCGAAGCGCTGACCTATGATGTGGGCACGGCGTTTCGCATGGGGCCCGGCTTCATGCCGCTGCTGCTGGGGTCGGTGCTGGTGGCACTGGGCCTTGCGGTGGCAGCCAGCGGCTTCAACAAGCCCGACGCGGACAAGCCGCTGACGCCGCCCTGGCGGGCCGTCGTGCTGATCATCGGCGGCATCGTGTTTTTCGGCGCGACCATCCGCGGCCTCGGCTTTGTTCCCGTGGCGCTGGTGCTGAGCTTTACGGCGGCGATGGCCAGCCGGTTGAATTCGCCTGTGTTTGCCGTGCTGGTGGCGGTGACGCTGACGGTGCTGTGTACCCTTATCTTCGTGATCGGGCTTGGCATGTCCGTGCCCTGGTTCGGCCCCTGGCTCGGCCTTTAGGAACGCATCCATGGATATCATCACTTCGCTGGGGCTGGGCTTTTCGGTCGCGCTCGACCCCATGAACATCCTGTACTGCTTTATCGGCGTGCTGCTGGGCACCCTGGTCGGCGTGCTGCCCGGGATCGGGCCGACGGCAACCATTGCCATGCTGCTGCCGATCACCTTTTCACTCTCGCCCGCCGGGGCGCTGATCATGCTGGCGGGCATCTATTACGGCGCGCAATATGGCGGCTCCACCACGGCCATCCTGATCAATTTGCCGGGGGAAAGCTCCTCGGCGGTGACGGCGATCGATGGCTACCAGATGGCCAAGAAGGGCCGGGCGGGGCAGGCGCTGGCAACGGCGGCCCTGGGCTCGTTTTTTGCCGGAACGGTGGCGACGCTGCTGCTGGCGTTCTTTGCGCCACCGCTGGCGCGAGCGGCGCTCAACTTCGGGGCCCCGGAATATTTCGCGCTGATCGTTCTGGGCCTGCTGGTCTCGATTGCCCTGGCGCATGGCTCCATTCTCAAGGCGCTCGGCATGATCGTGCTGGGGCTGCTGCTGGGAATGGTGGGGCAGGATATCTATACCGGCCAGCCGCGCTTCACCTTGGGCATACGCGAGCTTTATTCGGGGCTGAACTTCGTTTCGGTGGCCGTGGGCGTGTTCGGCGTGGCCGAAATCCTGCGCAATCTGGAGAACGAAAAAGGCCGCGACGTGATGGTCAAGTCCGTCAAGGGGCTGTGGCTCAGCATGACCGATTTCAAGCGCATCGTCGCGCCCGTGCTGCGCGGCACGGTGCTCGGATCGCTGCTGGGCGTGCTGCCGGGGGGCGGCCATATCCTGTCCTCCTTTGC
>JAQGJI010000191.1 GCA_028290685.1 Devosia sp.
ACGGGTAGCGTCAGCATCGAGAGCGTCGTGCTGTTTCTGATCATCTTCTTGTGGACCCCGCCCCATTTCTGGGCGCTGGCGCTCTACAAGCAAAGCGACTATGGCGCTGCGGGCGTTCCGATGATGCCCAATGTCGTGGGTAATGACTCCACCAAGCTGCAGATCTTCGTTTATACTCTCGTTCTGGCGGCTTCAGCCATGCTGCCGGTCGTCCTGGGCTTTTCCGGCATGGTTTATTCGGCCGTCGCCGTCGTGACCGGACTTTCATTCATCCTCCTGGCCTGGCGCCTTCTGCGCACAGGGGAGGAGGTGGCGATGCGCAAGTCGGCACGGATACTGTTCAACTACTCGCTGAGCTATTTGTTTGTCGTGTTCTTCGCCTACCTGGCTGACAATCTTTTGGCCCGGTTCGGAGGCTTTGTCTGATGAGCGGGCCCGACCAAATTCGCGCCGACACACCTGAACAGGCGGCCGCCCGTGCGCGGATCCGTCGTCGGCGATCGATCGCCCTAGCTATCGCCCTGGCGCTTTTCGCCGTTATCTTTTACACGCTGACCATCGTCAAGATGGGTCCGGCTTTGTTTGATCGTTCGCTCTGATGTCCGACTTCAGTGATTCACGCCTGGGTGCCGCAACAGCCACGCGCAACAAGCGGGTGGCCCTGGCCGGCCTGGGGGTTGTTCTTGGCATGGTGGGCCTGACCTATGCATCGGTGCCGCTGTATCAGCTGTTTTGTCAGATCACCGGCTTTGGGGGCACTACGCAAGTGGCTGTCGAAAGCCCAAAGGGTGCCATCGCGCGGCAGATGACCGTGCGGTTTGACTCCAATGTCGCCCATGATCTGAACTGGACAGTCAAGCCGGCGGCCTCGGTCACCGATAAGATTGGCATTGTCGACACTGTCAACTATGTGGCCACCAATCATTCCGACCGTCCCATAACCGGCACGGCAGTTTTCAACGTCGCGCCCGAGCGCGCCGGCATTTACTTCAACAAGATCGAATGCTTTTGCTTTACGGAGCAGACGCTTGCGCCCGGCGAAACCGTCGATATGCCGATCGTATTCTTCGTTGATCCCGAGCTTGACAGCAATCGGGAACTCGACACCATCACAGAGATTACCCTCTCTTACACCTTCTACGCTTCAGATAACGGGGGAAGCTGACCTTGGCCGACTTAGTCAAAAATCACGACTACCACATGGTCGAACCTAGCCCTTGGCCGGCGGTCATGTCCGCGGCCGTGTTTATCATGGCCGTAGGCGGCATCATATGGATGCGCGGTGGCATTCCATGGCTCTTTGCCGCCGGGTTCGTCGGGGTGCTCTACACCATGTATGCCTGGTGGAGCGATGTGATAAAGGAAGCCAACAACGGTGTTGACCACACTGCGGTAGTGCAGATGCACCACCGCTACGGCATGCTGCTCTTCATCGCGTCCGAAGTTATGGTGTTCTTTGGCTTCTTCTGGGCCTATTTCGACGGCTTTTTCCGCCTCGATGACGTAGAGCAGTATGCCCGCGTTGCCGCCACGTCCGGCGCCTGGCCCCCGGCAGGCGTCGAATTGTTCGACCCCTTCCACCTGCCCCTTTTCAACACCCTGATCCTGTTGACTTCGGGTACCACCGTTACCTGGGCCCACCATGCGCTGCTCGAAGGAGACCGTCAGGGTCTCCGCTGGGGCCTGGTACTCACTGTGGGGTTGGGCATCCTCTTCACGGCGATGCAAATCCTTGAATACACCGAAGCGGGCTTCTCGTTTGCCGGCAACATGTACGGCTCCACCTTCTTCATGGCGACGGGCCTGCATGGCGTTCACGTCTTCATCGGTACGGTGTTCCTCGCCGTATGCCTGCTGCGTGCCGAACGCGGTGACTTTACGCCCGAGCGGCACCTCGGCTTCGAGTTCGCTGCATGGTACTGGCACTTCGTGGACGTTGTCTGGCTGTTCCTGTTTGCCTCGATTTATATCTGGGGCAGTTGGGGCGTAGCGCTCCACCACTAAGTTCGAGCAACAAGCAGAGGCGCGGCGGCAAGCTGCGCCTTTCTGCCAGGGAAGCCGTCATGTCTGCCTTTTCTGCATTCATCACTCGCCCCCTTCTGGCGTCATATGCACGGGGCTTGGCGCAATTGACCTGCGGCCCCGCACTGCGCCCCCAATCGACAGGCGCTTGCTTGGCGCCGCAATTTCGGCGCCGTGCCCCCCAAGGCCGGATATGAGCGGTCGTTCAAGCCGGCTGATGACCGGGGTCTTTGCTGCGCTGATGCTGTCGCTTGCCGTTGCTTGTGTTTGGCTGGGCACCTGGCAGATGCAGCGACTGGCCGAGAAGGATGCGTTGATCGCAGCCGTCGATAGCCGGCTGGATGCCGAACCAATTGCGGTACCGCCAGCGGATCAGTGGCCCACGCTCGATGTCGAGAGCCTCAATTTCCAGCCGGTGTCGCTGGTCGGCAGCTTCCGCTACAACCAGACAGCGACCGTCTTTACCAGCCTTGCCAATGCCCGCGGACCTGCTGCTGGTCCGGGCTATTGGGTGATAACGCCGTTCCGCCTGGTTGATGGGGGCACTGTGTTCGTTAATCGCGGATTTGTGCCAGAGCAGTTCCAGGAAGCCGCTGTGACCGACGCTGATGGCGCGGAAAGCCAGGTAACCATTGCTGGCGTGCTGCGTCCGTCTGAAGCTGCGGGCTTCATGACCCCGGCGCCTGATAACTCCAATCGCATCGAGTGGGTCCGTGATACACAGCGCCTGGCAGCGATGGTGGACCCCAGCCTTGCCCCGTTTGCGCCGTTTTATATCGACCTTCCAGCGGGCCCGCCCGGGGAACTGCCACAGGGCGGCGAAACGGTCGTTGAATTTGCCAATAACCACCTGGGGTACGCCTATACCTGGTACGGCTTCGCGATCGTGGCGATTGTGATGCTCGGATTTTGGCTGTGGCGCCAACGGTACCCGCTAAAGGGTTAATCCAGCAAACTTGCGGTTCACCTCAAGTTTTTATAGGTT
>JAQGJI010000225.1 GCA_028290685.1 Devosia sp.
CGGCGCTGTCTATGCAGTCACCGAGGACCGCTCGGGCAGTTCCGAGATCATCCGCCTGACCAATGCGGGGTAGTTCCCGGGCCTGCACCCGCATGGCGGCGGGGTGATGCTGCACACGCGCTTGACCCGGGAGTCGTCCCGAAAACTCCAGATGGGCCCTGGATCACGTCCGGGGTAGCACCGTGCACATGCCAAGGCCTTGGGCCTCGTCGCCCCATTACCGCCTGGGCACTCCGGTCGATTGCCGCTCCACCAGCGGGCATTCCAGCTTGATCACCGCATGGCGCTTGCCGCGCTGATGGACCAACAGGTCCAGCTGCTCGATGCACCATTGTCCCATGGCCCGGTGCGGCAGGATTGAGGTGGTCAGTTGCGGGTGCATGTGCCGCGAGATTTCCTCGTCGTCATATCCCACCACCGACATGTCGTCGGGGATGGACAGTCCCGCCTCCTTGAGAGCCTCGTAGCAGCCAATGGCGGTGCGGTCGTTCTGGCAGAAAATCGCCGTGGGGCGATCCTTGAGCGCCAGCAATTGCACACTTGCGGTGTAGCCGGCACTGGCCGACCAGTCCCCCTCCACCACCAGGTCGGGATCAAACGGGATGTCGGCAGTCGCCAGCGCCCGCCGGTAGCCCTTGAGCCGGTCCTGCGCCGCCTGCATCCAGGGCTCGCCCGTTATGCAGGCAATGCGGCGGTGACCAAGCTCGATCAGATGCTGGGTGGAGCTCTGCCCCCCCGCGATTTCGCTGGGCACCACGGCCGGGAAAGCATGGTCGGCCGTGTAGCAGTTGAGCAGGATGACCGGGATATCCAGGTCATAAAGATATTCCGGTGCCTCGATCTCGCGCGTGAAAATTGCCATGTAGATCAGCGCGGAAATGCCGTGGCCGGTCAGCGCGCTGACGGTGCGGGGCCCCATGACGGGATCGGACAGGGTCTGCGCGACCAGGATGATGTTGCCCGCGTTCCAGCTGGCCTGCCGCGCGCCCTCGATCGCCACAACGGCCTCGGGACTGGTTGCGAGTTGATCGACCACGAAGCCGATCACCCCATCCACCCGGGGGCGAACCAGGGGTGCATCTTCAAGATGCGCGAAGTTGGGCGCCGCATAGCCCAGGTTGCGCGCGGCCTCGATCACCCGCTCGCGCGTCTGGGCTGAAATCTTGATGCCCGGAGTGCGGTTGAGCACGAAGCTGACGGTAGCCTGCGAACAGCCCGCCACGCGCGCAATATCGGTCATGGTCACGCGCCGGGGAACGGCGTCGGCCTGCCGCGCCCGCCTGGCCTTGGTCGTCGCTGTATCCATGATCCCCCATCCTTGCTCGGCAGGTTTGCGCAGCACCAGCCCCTGCCGTGCACCAGCCGCGATACCGGCCAGCACTGCTGCCCCATACTTATAAATAATTATTGACTGAACGCACACAACGCGCAAGGATCATGTGGTGGCAAAAAGCCACAAACGATCCGCGAGAAAATCGCGACCCGTTTTTTGGGAGGAAAACGTATTATGACGATCACTCGTCGCACCTTGCTTATTTCGTCGGCCGCTGCCGCAGCATCGCTGATGGCGTCGCGCGCCTTTGCCGCCCTGCCGCCGCTCGAAAAGAAGGAAACCTACAAGGTCGGTTTTGCTCAAACCGAATCCAACAATCCTTGGCGCCTGGCTCAAACCAATTCGATGCAGGAAGAAGCGGCCAAGCGTGGCTGGCAGCTGGTTTATACCGACGCCGCCGGTTCTGCTGCCAAGCAGGTATCGGACGTCAATTCCATGATCGCCCAGGGCGTGGATCTGATTTTCCTCGCCCCGCGCGAAGAAGTGCCGCTCATTCCGGCCATCATGGCCGCCAAGAATGCCGGTATTCCCGTCATCCTGCTCGACCGCAACGTCGACCAGACGCTGGCCAAGGCGGGAGAGGACTACGTCTGCTTCATCGGTTCGGACTTCATCGAGGAAGGCAAGCGCATCGCTGAATGGCTGGTTGCCAATGCCAATGGCAAGACCAACATCATCCAGCTCGAAGGCACCACTGGTTCGTCTCCGGCAAACGATCGCAAGAAGGGTTTTGACGACGTCATCGCCCAGCATCCCGATTTCAAGATCCTGGCTAGCCAGACCGGTGATTTCAACCGCGATCTGGGCCGCCAAGTGGCTGAAACCCTGCTGCAGGCGCACCCCGAAGCCAATGTCATCTATGCCCATAACGACGAAATGGCGATTGGCGCCATCTCTGCGGTGGAAGCTGCCGGCAAGGTTGCAGGCACCGATGTGCTGATCCTGTCCATCGATGGTGGCAAGGAAGCTGTCGGCCTTGTGGTGGAAGGCAAGATCAACGCCGTGGTCGAGTGCAATCCGCGCTTTGGTCCCAAGGCGTTCGACACCGCCGTCGCTTATGCCAATGGCGAAACCATTCCGCCGCTGATCATCAATCCGGATCAGTTCTACGATGCCAGCAACGCCGAAGAACTGCTCCCCACCGCCTACTAAGCGCTCCTCCCGAAGCTCCTTCGGCCCGCTCCGGGCCGGAGGGGTTTTTTGGCGCGGCACGATGGCTCTACACCGGCGGTGTCATCCCCTGCCCGGGTGTTTTCCCGGTGTCATCCCGGGGTTTTGTTGCGGCAGCCGCAGGTTTGTCC
>JAQGJI010000026.1 GCA_028290685.1 Devosia sp.
TCCGCGGCGCCGCAAATACCGGTGCGTCGCATCTTGGCGTTGAGGGTGACGCAGACGGCCTTGTCCAGATCGGCGGAGGCATCGATAAAGACATGGACCAGCCCTTCGAGGTGGGCAAAGACCGGCACGCGGGCCTCGTCCTGCACGCGGGCAACCAGCGTCTTGCCGCCGCGCGGAACGATGACGTCGATATTGCCGTCGAGCCCGCGCAGCATTTCGCCCACGGCGGCGCGGTCGGTGGTGGGGACCAGCTGCACGCATTCGACGGGCAGGCCGGCCAGGTGCAGGCCATCAAGCAGGCATTCCACCAAAGCCTGGCTGGAGTGGAAGCTGTCGCTGCCGCCACGCAGGATCACGGCGTTGCCCGACTTGATGCAAAGGGCGCCCGCATCGGCCGTGACATTGGGGCGCGATTCAAAGATCACGCCGATCACGCCCAGCGGCGTGCGCACGCGCTCGATATGAAGCCCGTTGGGGCGGTCCCATTCGGCAATCGTGGTGCCGACGGGGTCGGGGAGTTCGGCGATGGTGCGGACGGCCTCGATGATGCCATCGATACGCGCATCGGTCAGCTCGAGGCGATCAAGGAAAGCCTTGGAGATGCCCTTGGTGCGGGCAGCATCCATGTCCCTGGCATTGGCGGCCAGGATCTTCTTGCGATGGGCGTTGATGGCCCCGGCGGCCGTCATCAGGGCCGTGCGCTTTTGCTCCGGGGTGGCCAAAGCCAGGGCCTTGGCGCCGATGCGGGCATTGCGGCCCAGCTCCGCCATGATGGACTGCACCGATTGTGTGGCTTCAGCCAAGCTCATGGCTATCCTCCTTGGCGCCGACCAGCACCATATTGTCCCGGTGTATCAGGGCGGCCCGGTGACCGGTACCGAGCAGTTCAAGCACGGCATCGCTGCGCTTGCCCATGACAAGGCGCGCTTCGTCGCTGTCGAGGCCCGCAAGGCCGCGCGCGATTTCAGCACCGTCCGTGTTGAGCACGGCGATGGCGTCGCCGCGCTCGAATTCGCCCGACACCCTGGTCACGCCAATGGGCAAGAGCGACTTGCCGGTCTGCAGGGCCCGTGCGGCGCCGGCATCCACCGTCAGCGTCCCCGCGACCGCGAGCGTGCCCATGATCCAGCGCTTGCGTGCCTGGGCACGGCTCTGCGCGGGATGAAACAGGGTGTGCCGGCCCCCTTCGGTAAGCGCCCGCAGCGGGTGATGCTCGGTTCCCTTGGCAATGATCATGGCCGTGCCGGCCAGGGTCGCGATCTTGCCGGCTTCAACCTTGGTGGTCATGCCCCCACGCGAGAGGTGGCTGGCCGCGCCACCGGCCATGGCCTCGATGGCGGGCGTGATGACCCGGACTTCGGCAAGGTGGCGGGCATCGGGGTCCTTGGCGGGGGGTGCGCTGTAGAGCCCGTCGATGTCGCTCAGGAGCACGAGGCAGTCGGCTTCGATCATGGTCGCAACGCGCGCCGAGAGGCGGTCATTGTCGCCGTAGCGGATTTCGGCGGTGGCGACGCTGTCGTTTTCGTTGATGATGGGAATGGCGCCCAAGCCGAGCAGGGTCGCGATCGTGGTGCGGGCATTGATGTAATAACGCCGCTCTTCGGTGATGTTGGGGGTGATGAGGATCTGGCCGGTGACGATGTGGTGGTGGCCAAGGGCCTGCGCCCAGGCCTGGCTCAGCGCGATCTGCCCGGCGCTGGCGGCGGCCTGGGATTGCTCCAGCGTCAGCGCGAGGGCGGACAGGCCCAGCAGGCCGCGTCCCAGGGCAATGGCGCCCGACGACACGATGACCACTTCGGCACCGCCTGCCTTGAGCGCGGCGATGTCGGCCGCCAGGTCGGCCAGCCAGGCCGAGCGCAGCCCGCCCGTCTTGTCGACGAGCAGGGCGGAGCCGATCTTGATGGTCAGGCGCTTATAGGGCGCGAGCACGTTCATGGTGCCGCACCCTCGATCCGATCCCCTTGCTGCTGCAAAGGAGAGGTCAAGCAGTCTGGCGCCGGAGCGATCAAGGCGCCCAATTGGGTTCTACCTTGCGGCGCGCGGCTTCGAGGCGTGCGGCTTTTTCTGCGTCCAGCGTTTCGATCACGCCGTACAGCACCATTTCAGTGCCCTTGCCGGTTACCCCGGAGACCTGCAGCACATCGGCCTTGCTGACCTTTTTGAGGATCTTGACCTTTTCCTTGAGATCATCGGGCTCGATCGCGTCGATCTTGTTGAGCACGACGATTTCGGGCTTTTCGCCCAGCCGTTCGTCGTAGGCAGTCAGTTCCTTGCGGATCGTCTGGTAGGCGGATTTCACATCATCCTGGGTACCATCGATCAGATGGATCAGCACGCCGCACCGCTCGATATGGCCCAGGAACCGGTCGCCGATCCCCGCCCCTTCGCTGGCCCCCTCGATCAGCCCCGGAATATCGGCCAGCACGAAATCGCGCTCGCCGATGGACACCACTCCGAGATTGGGATGGAGCGTGGTGAACGGATAAGCGGCGATCTTGGGCTTGGCAGCCGAAACAGCAGCAAGGAAGGTCGACTTGCCGGCATTGGGCAGGCCAACGAGGCCCGCATCGGCGATCAGCTTGAGGCGCAGCCAGATCCATTTTTCGACGCCCGGAATGCCCGGATTGGCATGGCGCGGCGCCTGGTTGGACGACGTCTTGAAATGGGCGTTGCCGAAGCCCCCATTGCCGCCCGACAGCAGCACGACCCGCTGGCCGACTTCGGTCATGTCGGCGATCAGGGTTTCGTTGTCGTCCTCAAAGATCTGGGTACCGACAGGAACGCGCAGCACGGTGTCCTCGCCATTGGCGCCGGCACGGTCCTTGCCCATGCCGTGCGTGCCGGTCTTGGCCTTGAAGTGCTGCTGGTAGCGATAATCGATCAGCGTGTTCAGGCCGTCGACGCATTCGATGACAATGTCACCGCCGCGCCCGCCATTGCCCCCGTTGGGGCCGCCGAATTCGACGAATTTTTCGCGCAGGAACGAGACGGCGCCCGCGCCACCATCGCCCGAGCGAATATAGACCTTGGCCTGATCGAGGAATTTCATGTGTCTCTGGCCTTCCAGACGCTGCGCGTCAATTGGGTGTCGATATGCTCTACCTCGGCGCCGCGCGCAAGGCAGAGCAAGGTTGAGCGTCCCGTTTCGGTAAACCCAAGCTTGGTTTGAATGGCAAGCGAAGCCAGATTGAAGTGGAACACGCCCGAATAAATAACCGGCGCCCCGGTGGCGTTGAAGAACCACTCAAGGCTTGCCGCCACGGCCTCGGTCATGATGCCCCGGCCCCAGAACGGCTTGCCCAGCCAATAGCCGATGATCGGGCCCTGGGCACCACGGTGGAACCCCACATGCCCGACCAGCCCGGTGCCGGGCAGTTCGATGGAAAAATTGGTGTCTTCCACCGGCAGAGTGCTTTTGCGCGTGCGCAGCCAGGCCTTGGCGTCACTCAGATGGTAGGGGAATGGGACGCGCGCAAGGTTGCCGGCAACGTCAAAGTCATCGAGATAGCGGGCAATGGGTTCGGCGTCCCCCATCTGAGCGGGGCGGAGCAGCAGCCGTTGCGTTTGCAGCGTAACGTTCATCGGGCGCTCCGGGCTTGCCAGTGCTCGCGCGTCAGGCGTGTCACCACATGTTCCACATTGCGCTGCAGGGTATGGGAAAACCGCATTTCACGGGCTTCTTCAACAAAACCGAGCTTCTTCTGGACGGCCAGCGACGCCCGATTGTTGTGGTGAGCGCTCGAGACCACCAGGTCGGCACGGCCCTCGGCAAAGTGCCAGTCGAGCAGGGCCGTGGCCGCTTCGGTCATATAGCCCTTGTTCCAGTGAGGCCGGGCGATCCAGAAGCCGAACTCGGCAAGCAAGGACACGCAGCCGATGACCCCCCGATTGGGCAGATCGATCACCAGCATGGACTTTTCCGGCGTCGCGGGCTGGGCCTGGCGCAACCAGTCGATAGCCATGCCCAGGGTATAGGGATAGGGGATTGCCGTCAGGAAGCGGGCGACCGCGTATTCACCCACGCCCAGGGCATAGCGCGGTGCGTCGTCCAGGCTGGCTTCGCGCAGGATGAGCCGTTCGGTGCGCAGCGATATCATCTCGTTCCATCTCCCCCGCAGCAAGTGCGTGCGCGCGCCCCTTTGCCCGCTCGTAGCGCGATCGTGGCGACAACAATGCTGGTGGCGGCGTGGGTCAGTGGCATCGGCGTGGGCTCCAGAACGAAAAAAGGGGAACCGGCAGACCGGTTCCCC
>JAQGJI010000048.1 GCA_028290685.1 Devosia sp.
GTCAGGTGATTGACCAGCGCCAGCAGGCTCCCCGCCGCGATGATGTCGAGCGTCTCACCGGCCCAGGCGGCTTCGGCGCCCGACAGTTCGGGGCAGATCAGCCCCAGCTCGCGCCGCTGCGCCGCGATGGCCGCCGGCAGCACGCCCCCGACATGGGCCAGCCGGCCATCCAGCCCCAGTTCGCCCAGCGCCAGATAGCCATCCAGTGCATCCTGTGGAATGGCGCCGATGGCGGCCATGATGCCCAGGGCGATCGGCAGATCGTAATGGCTGCCTTCCTTGGGCAGATCGGCCGGTGCCAGGTTAACCGTGATGCGCTTGGGCGGCAGGCCCAGGCCGGAGGCCACCAGAGCCGCCCGCACCCGCTCGCCGCTCTCCTTGACCGCCTTGTCGGGCAGGCCCACCAGCACGAAGGCGGGAAATCCCGGCACGATCTGCACCTGCACATCCACCGGCACGGCCTCGATGCCCCGAAACGCCACCGTTGCTACGCGCGTCACCATGCACCCGTCCCCCTGCCCGCGGGGACCCTAGCAAAAACCCGTAGCATCAACAAGAACGTAGAGCGAACAGGAAACCAGCTGTTAACCACACCTCTTGCCGGGTCGGTAAACCTAATCGCCCATTAACCGCACCATGTTGAATCAAACGCTCACATTGTTCTTGCATAGAGTTGTGCCCATGCCGTCGCGCCAGCCATTCGCCACCGTCTCCACCCTTGCGAAAGGCGCTGCGTCGGCATTGCTGGCGCTGGCGCTGCTGGCCTGCTCGTCGGGCGGGGGGCTGTACGGCCCGGTGCAGGGGGACAACCGCCCGCATGCCGGCGTCGATCGCGCCCGGGGCATGCCCATCCAGGGCATCGACGTGGCGCGTTACCAGGGCAACATCGATTTTCGCACCGCGTTCCAGTCTGGCATCCACTTCGTGTTCATGAAGGCCACCGAGGGGCGCGATTATCTGGACCCCAATTTCCGCAGCAACTGGGCCCGCGCCCGCGAAGCCGGCATGCCGCGCGGCGCCTATCATTTCATGACCTGGTGCTCCCTGGCTTCGGAGCAGGCGGCATGGTTCATCGCCAATGTTCCCAACGATCCCGATGCCCTGCCGCCGGTGCTCGATCTGGAGTGGAACAATCATTCGAGCTGCAGGAACCAGCCGGGCCGCGCCGATGCCCTGGAGAAAATCCGGGTGATGCTGGACGCCATGGAGCGCCACACCGGCAAGCTGCCCATCATCTACACCGACATGAACTTTCACCGTGACATCCTCAACGGCGAGTATTTCCCCAATGCCTTCTGGCTGCGCTCCACCGCGGCCGAGCCGCACGAGCGCTATTCCAACCGCACCTGGACGTTCTGGCAGTGGACGCAGACCGGGGTGGTGCCGGGGATCCGGGGCGAGGTCGACCGCAATGCCTTTTATGGCGGCCGGAACGAGTGGACGCAGTTCCTGCTGACCGGGTGCGACCCGCGCGCCATCGCCGCCCTTGCTCCAACCGGGCGCTGCCGGTCGGTCAAATAGCGGCAAGACTTGCCAGCCGCCCGGGCCGGGTCTAGCTTTGTCGGGTAACATCCGGGCACTGGCCCGCAGCGAGGAGAAATGTCATGGCCAAAGGGCAGATGCGCAGCAACAAGGAAGCTAAGAAGCCGAAAAAGGACAAGGTGGCAGCCACCAAGGCCGTCACCGGGCTGGGTTCGGGCAGCGCCGGCAACACGGCTAAAAAATAACGGGGCAGGGCAGGCGGCAGCGCCCCCGTGCTGCCTAGCGGTCCGGCCGCACCGCAACCGCGTCGGGGCTGGCCGTTGTGCCGGGCGCGTTGGCCGCCAGCATGGCGATGATCAAAAGCATCAGAACCGCAGCAACCCGCATGGCGTGAATTCCTCCCCGTGGCGCGATCCATTAGCGCCGGGGCGGCTGGCGCGGTCAAATCCATCGTTGAACCGTGCTTAACGGGGCCGGGTCGATGCCGACACCCCGTTTCAGCGGCGCCGGCCGGAGCGCCTGATGAGCTCGTCACGCAGGAAGCGCAGATCATCGGCATCGAGCTTGCCGATATCGGCTGCCAGGCGGTTGGTCAGCTCGGTTGCCTCGGGCGCCAGCCCCCCGGTGTCGATGGTGATCCGGGGATCGCTGATTTCGGCGAGGCGCTGCAGCTCTTCGGCCTCGTCCCAGATGACATTGAAGAAGGCGATGATGCGGTGCAGCAAAAAGCCCGTCGGCTTGCCGCGCCGCCCGTGTTCCAGCGCCGACAGATAGGCGCTCGAAACATTGAGCGCTGCCGCCATCTGCTTGAGCGATATGCCGCGCTCCTGGCGCAGGGTTCGCAGCTTGGCGCCCAGCGGGGTCATGAGCGGCGCAGGCGCACATACCACGCCCCCTCCCCGCCATGCCCGCGCGCGGCCACGCTCCACCCCGACACCATCGGGGCCAGGGAAGGCTCGCTCAGCCAGATCGGCAGCATGGTGCGCAAGATGCCGCGCTCGCTCATCGCCGCCATGTAATCGTCATTGCTCCTGGCCCCCTTGCCGGTAATCACCAGCAGTGTGCGGTCGCCACGGCTCCAGCGGGCATGCAGATACCGGTGCAGCGCCGCGCGTGCTTCCCCCTGGGTCATGCCATGCAGATCGATGGTGCCATCGATCTCGATGCGCCCGCGCCCCAGCTTCTTGCGGATAAGCGGGTCGACCGCCTTTTCCGGCATGGGGCTTGAGGGCAGCGGGGCCTGATAGGGGGGCAGGAAAGGGGCCCGTGCGGGTTTGCGCTTTGGTGGCGCATTGAGCGTACTGGCTGGCGCGGCCTGAGGCGGGGGCATGGGCAGGGGCGTATGGCCCAGCTTGAGCAGGCCCTTGCGCCGCAGGGGATCGATCGTCGATGCCACGGCCGTCCACAGGTGAAAGTCGTGCGGCAGGCGCTTGGGATCACGCTTGGACATGAAATAAATGCTGGGCCCGCCGCTTGGGAAATCAGTCGAGCTGGCTGGTGGTCACAACTCGCCAGTTCGGATCGCGCGACTTGGGATTGCGGGCAAACGTCCATTCGTCGGCGATGGTCTGCACCTGGTCGGCATTGCCATCCACCAGATTGCCGTCCTTGTCGCGCGTCGCCGATACGACTTCGGCATGGAAGCGCACGGTCACCAGAACGTTCTTCTTGTCGTATTCGGCTTCCGAAATGTCGATCTTGGGCAGGCCTACAAAGGTAAACTCGACCTTTTGCCCGGCCGCCTCGCGGTCCGCGATCGCCCGCTGGAAGCCTTCATAGACATCCTTTTCCAGCAGGTTCTTGAGCGTTGAGCGGTCGCCCATGGCAAACGCCGTAACGATCATTTCATAAGCCTGCTTGGCGCCCTCGAGGAATGATTTGGGGGTGAAGCTGACGTCGGCGCCAGCCACGGCCCGCAGGCCTTCGGCCAGCTCGGGATTGCCCTTGGCGAACTGCTCGATCTCGGATTCCAGCTTGCGCGCCCGCAGCTCGTCGTTGAGTTCGGGGTTGCCGGCCCCGCGCGGCCGCAGCGGAACAATGGTGTCGTCGGTGGCGGGTGCATCGGCGGGCTTGCGGCGCTCGAGCGGGGGACGCTCATTGCCCGTCCTTGTTCCCAACACCGAGCGCAACCGGAAGAGCACGAACACCGCGATGGCGATCACGATGAGGGTGGGCAGATCGAAAAATTCGTCCATGGGGCAGTGCACCTTACCGTCGGGTGCGTCGTTAAGCGACGCGGGAACGCTCGCTGAGCGCGATAATTGTTTCTATATATAAGCAATGGCTCACCTCAAAACCAGTTCAGCGTGAGATGAGTGATGTTTTGTCGCCCCGGGCGAAAGGATCCCTGACCATGCTCCGCTTTGTCGCGCTTGGCCTTATCGTGCTGCCTATCGTTGAAATCGCCATTTTCATCAAGGTCGGGCAAACCATCGGCTTGCTCCCCACGCTGGCGCTGGTGATCGGCGCGGCTCTGCTGGGGATGCTGTTGCTGCGCCTGCAGGGCTTGTCGGTGCTGATGCAGCTGCGCAGCAATGTAAGCGCTGGCCACATGCCGGCGCGCACCATTGCCGATACCATGATGATCGGTCTGGCGGCGGTGTTCCTGGTTCTGCCCGGCTTGCTGAGCGACGCGGTGGCGCTGCTGCTGCTGGTTCCGGGGGTGCGCAGCTGGATCTACGCCGCGCTGGCAAAGCGCGTGACCACGGTGGCGTCCACCAGGGCGCGCGCTCCCAACGATCCCCATGGCCGGCCCCTCAAGGGCCCCGGCACGATCGATCTGGACCAGGACGACTACCGGCCCCAGTGAGCCCGGGCCGGGTCGCGCGCTTGTGAGGCTGGCGCAAAGATGTTAGCCAGCCTCCAGCAGATTTTTCGGCAAAGGAACCGCGCAGATGTCCGACGAAACGCAGGGCGCCCCGGCCGCTCAGGCCAATCCACCCTCGATGAACATGATAGGGCAGTATATTCGTGACCTCAGCTTTGAAAATCCCGGTGCCCCGGGATCGATCATGGCGGGTGGCGGCAATCCGACCTTCAACGTTTCCATTTCGGTGGCCGTCAAGAAGCAGTCCGACGACATGTATGCGGTGGAACTGACGCTTAACGCCAAAGCCAATCGCGAAACCAACGTCCTGTTCAATGTCGAGCTGGTTTATGGCGGCGTGTTCCGTCTCAAGAACGTGCCCGAGACCACGCTCAGCCAGTTGCTGATGATCGAGTGCCCGCGCCTGATCTTCCCGTTCGCCCGCCAGGTGCTGGCCAGCGTCACCCAGCAGGGCGGTTTCCCGCCCCTGATGATGGAACCCGTGGATTTCGCCGCGATCTATCGTCAAAACCTTGCGGCCCTTGCCGCCAAGCAGGGCGCCGCCCCGCTCACCGACGGCCAGCCGAACTAAGCGTTCTGCCTGAGGATTTTCTTGCCGATACCCGGTGCCCCGGCTTGAGCCGGGCGCCGATCCCTAGATGATGGATCACTGCTGAATATCAGCCATCCAACACCTGGCGGCTACGGCACCATCTTGGGGTGGATCCCCGGCTCCGGACCGGGATACCCCCGCAGCCAGGGAAAAACCGTTTTAGCACCCAATCCCGAAACCGCGAATGCCGGGCACGGGAGCGCGGCACCCGATCGTTCTTGGTCAGACGCCTATTGCGCCGCTGCGGTTGCCGGCGCGGCGTAATGGGCCCAGATCGCCTCATCGCCCAACTGGGCGATGAAAGCCTGGTGCGCCGCCAGTTCCTGGGCGCTGATCCGGGGGGGCAGGGGCTGCGGCCGGCGCGCGGCGCTGGTCCGGGCGGCGATGGCGTCGGCGCCTGAAACCCGGTTCTCGGCGATCAGGGCCAGGCTGACCTGCTTGCCGCCGATCAGCTCCAGGTAAACCTCGGCCAGGATTTCACTGTCGAGCAGGGCGCCGTGCAGCGTTCTGCGGGAATTGTCGATACCGTAATGCTTGCACAGCGCATCAAGGCTGACCCGCGCGCCCGGATGCTTTTCCCGTGCCAGCAGCACCGTATCGAGCACGGGATTGTCCAGCGGGCGCTGCCCGGCGCGCTCGAGTTCGGCATTGAGAAACCCCATGTCGAACGCGGCATTGTGGATGATGAGCCGGGAATCGCCCAAAAACGCCCGGAATTCCTCGGCGACGGCCTTGAACACCGGCTTGTCGGCCAGAAACTCCTCGCTGAGCCCATGCACCCGAAAAGCTTCCTCGGGCATGGAGCGCTGCGGATTGATGTAGACGTGGTAGTGCCGGCCCGAGGGAATATGGTTGATCAGTTCGACGCAGCCGATCTCGACCAGCCGGTCACCCGCAGCGGGCGATAGGCCGGTGGTTTCGGTGTCGAGGACGATTTCACGATTCACTTGCTTGGCTTTCTGGCTTGCACCGCCGCGACCAGTGCCGCAACCATCGCCTTGGTGCGCTTGATCGGCATGCCGGTATCGAACACATAGGTGGCGCGTGCCTTCTTTTCGGCCTGCGGCAGCTGGCGGGCAAGAATGGTATCGAGCTTTTCCACGGTCATCGCCGGGCGGCTCAGCGCGCGTTGGCGCTGGATGGTTTCATCGACCCAGCTTACCGCGATGGCATCGAATCCGTAATCGTGGCCGCTTTCAAACAGCAACGGCACTTCCACCACTGCCAGCGCCGCGCCGTCCGCCTCGGCCGTGTCCAGGAAGGTCTTGATCCTGGCCCTGACCAGGGGGTGCACAACCGCCTCGAGCCGCTGGAACCCGGCCGGATCAGCGGCCAGCCGTTGCGAGAGCGCCGCCTTGTCGATCACGCCGTTTTTTGCAACGCCCGCAAACAGTGCCTCAACCGGCGCCACGGCCTCACCGGCATAAAGCTCGGCCACCGCCTCGTCGGCCGAAAACACCGGCACGCCAAGCTCGGCGAACGCCTTGAGCAGCGTGGACTTGCCCGTTGCAATCGAGCCGGTCAGACCGATCCGCCACATGCTCAATGTCCCAGCGTTGCCTCGATTGTCGCCCGCAGGCCGGCATGAACCGTGGGCCGTACCCCGAACCAGGCGTGAAAACCCGGCACGGCCTGGTGCAGCAACATGCCCAGGCCATCAACTGTGCGCAGGCCCAGCGCCTGCGCGTCCGCGAGCAGCGGGGTCTGCAACGGCACATAGACGATATCGGTGACCAGCGCAGAGGGCGCCAGCAAGGCCAGATCGAAGCCCTCGAACCGGCTCCCATGCATGCCCACCGAGCTGGTGTTGACCACCAGACCTGCAAGCGGGGCGATCTGGTTGAAGGCCTCCAGCCCCGCCACGCTGATCGGTCCGGGCAGCTCGGCGGCCAGCTTCTCGGCGGTCTCGCGCGTGCGGTTCAGCAGCACGATCGAGCCGACGTTCCGGCTTTGCAGCGCCACCAGGATCGCCCGGGCCGCCCCACCGGCGCCCACAACGATTGCCGTCTGCAAGCCATCGGACCAGCCGGGGGCCCCGGCATCGAGATTGCCCAGGAACCCCAGGTAATCGGTGTTGGTGCCATGCACCTTGCCGTTGTCCACCACCAGCGTATTGACCGCGCCGATGCTGCTGGCGAGTGGATCCACGCTGTCGCACAGGGCAAACACCGCCTGCTTGTGCGGAATGGTGACATTGCCCCCGGCAAATTCTCCGCTCCGCAGGCGCTCGAAAAATCGCGGCAGCTCGGCTGGCGTGACCGCGATCGCCTCATAGCTGGCGTCGAGCCCATGCTCGGCGATCCAGCTCCCGTGGATCAGGGGGGAACGCGAATGGCTGATCGGATCGCCGATAACAAAGGCTTTGATGGTCACTGCAGGGTCTCGGGGGCAAATTCGCGCAGGGCGGCCAGAAGCGGCAGCAGGGGCAGCCCCAGAATGGTGAAATAGTCACCGCTGACGGTCTTGAACAGCCGGATCGAGGGACCTTCCAGGCGGTACCCGCCCACCGAGGCGAGCACTGCCTCCCCCTCCCGCGCCAGCACGTCGTCGCGTTCGGCGTCGGTAAAATCGCGCATCGTCAGCTCGGCCGTCTGCACATCCGACCACAGCAGGCGATTGCCCTGCATCAGCGCGACACCGGCATGAAGCCGATGGGTCTTGCCCTTGAGATGATCGAGCTGCGCCACGGCGCCCGCGCGATCCAGCGGCTTGTGCAAAAGCTCGGTGCCCAGGCTCAGGGTCTGGTCGGCGCCGATCACGAGCGCGGCTTGATGGTGCATGGCGACGGCCGCCGCCTTGCGCTGGGCCAGCAGCAGCGCCACGTCCCGCCCGTCCCCGCCAGCCTCGATGGCACTGCGTTCAAGCAAGCGTTCATCGATGTCCGCCGTCTGGGTCGAAAACCGCAATCCGGCCTGCTGCAGCAAGGCTTTTCGGGTCTGGCTCTGGGATGCAAGGATCAACATGGGAAGATGTTTTCCACACTGTCATCCCCAGCTCAAGCCCAAGCTGTGGTAATGACTCATGACTTTTGCGTTTTGGCCGAGTTGTTCGACTTGGTTAGCAAACCATTAACAGCTGGAGTCTGGTGCCACCGCCGCAGGGCTATGGATAACTGTGTGGGTAACGCGTTGCTGCGGCGGGGGCGGCAGCATAGGGTTTTGCACATGCCAAAGAGAATCGTTGACTCGGCAGGCGCCCCATTAATGGTTCGTTAACCATTGTGGCCAAGCTTCGTGCGGACCTGATTCACAGCCCCGTTTATCCTTGGTTAACCATAGCCCTGCGCGCATCTGCCGCCACGCAGGCAATTGTGGAGAGCGCTGAATTGGCACAAAACACCGCTATGATAATACAAATACTAAGCAAGAAAGACTCTTTTGGGTTTTGGAAGGCAAGCAAGCTTTGACCCACAAGCCACTGCTCGCCGCGGTGCTCGGCCAAAAACAGCCCCGGCCACCGATCTGGATCATGCGCCAGGCGGGCCGCTATCTGCCCGAGTACCGCGCCATAAGGGCCAGAACCAAGAACTTCCTTGAGCTGTGCTACACGCCCGAGCTTGCAACCGAAGTCACGCTGCAGCCGCTGCGCCGGTTCGAT
Source organism: Devosia sp. (assembly GCA_028290685.1). Lineage (GTDB taxonomy): Bacteria > Pseudomonadota > Alphaproteobacteria > Rhizobiales > Devosiaceae > Devosia. Next base: position 8,499 of record JAQGJI010000048.1, read on the forward strand.
CTGGATGCTGCGATCCTGTTTTCCGATATCCTGGTTGTGCCCGATGCCTTGGGCCAGCCGGTGCGCTTCGAGCAGGGTGAAGGCCCGGTGCTGGAGCCGGTAACGCCCCAGACCATCGCCTCGTTGAAACCGGAACGGGTGCTGGAGCATCTGGCGCCCGTGCTGGAGACGGTGCGCCGGCTGCGGGCCGCCATGCCTGCCCAAAAGACCCTGATCGGCTTTTGTGGCTCTCCCTGGACGGTGGCGACCTATATGATCGGGGGTCGCGGCTCGAGCGACCAGGCCGCCGCGCGCCTGTTTGCCTTGCGCTATCCCCAGGCCTTTGCGGCACTGATCGACATTCTGGTGGCGGCCAGCATCGAGTATCTGGTGGCCCAGCTGGAGGCGGGCGCCGATGTGGTGCAGCTGTTTGAAAGCTGGGCCCTCAATCTGGACGATGCCGCGTTCGAAGAGCGGGTCATTGCTCCCAACAGAAGAATTGTTGAGGGCGTGCGGGCCCGGGTGCCCAATGCCCCCATCATCGGCTTTCCGCGCGGCGCGGCAGGCAACCTTGCCCAATATGCAGCGCGCACCGGCGTCAACGCGCTGGGCCTTGATTACGCAACCCCGCTCGATTTTGCCGCCAGGCACCTGCCGGCAGACCTGCCGGTGCAGGGCAATCTCGATCCCCTGCGCCTTGTTGCCGGGGGGCCGCAGCTGGACGAGCGGGTCGAGCAGATCATCGCCGCCTTTGCCGGCCGGCCGCACATCTTCAATCTGGGCCACGGCATCGTGCCTGAAACCCCGATCGAGCATGTGGCGCGTCTGGTGGATCGCCTCAAAAACCGCTAATGCGCTGACGGGCTGGAGTTGTTGCTATGGAATGGGTCAAGGCCCTGCATGTGATCGCGGTCATCGCCTGGATGGCCGGCATGTTGTATCTGCCGCGGCTGTTTGTTTACCACGCCGTTGCGGCGCCGGGTTCGGAGCAGTCGGAAACCTTCAAGGTCATGGAGCGCCGGCTGCTGCGCGCCATCATGACCCCGGCCATGATCGCCACTTACCTGTTCGGCTTCTGGCTGGTGGTGGGTGGCTGGGCCGATCCGGGCGCTGGCTGGCTGCACCTGAAGCTGGCCCTGGTGCTGGGGCTGACCGCTTGCCATGGCCTTCTGGCCAGATACACCCGGCTGTTTGCCGCCGACAAAAACCCCAGGTCGCAAAAATTCTTCCGCATCATCAACGAAGTGCCCACTGTGCTGATGATCGCCATTGTTATTCTGGTGGTCGTCAAGCCGTTCTGAGCAGCGCTGTTTCACGTGAATCTGCCGGGTTTGGGTGTGATTTCGTCTTGAAATCTCTCCAATGACCGGCTACATGGCCTTTAACGCACCCGAAACTCCAAGCGGACTTCCCAAGTCGCTGCGCGGTGCCTGCCCCTCCCCAATAGACTTGCCTTTCCACATTTCCCTCAAGGGTTTGTCCGCTACATGCAAAATATGAAGCTCAGCGAGCTTAAGGCCAAGTCTCCGGCCGAATTGCTGGTGTTCGCCGAAGAACACGAGGTCGAGAATGCCTCGACCATGCGCAAACAGGAATTGATGTTTGCCATTCTCAAGGAACTCGCCGCCCAGGAAGTCGACATTACCGGGGAAGGGGTCGTTGAGGTCCTGCCCGACGGTTTTGGGTTCCTGCGCTCCCCGGACGCCAATTACCTGCCCGGGCCCGACGATATCTATGTCAGTCCCTCCCAGATCCGGCGCTTCGGCTTGCGCACCGGCGATACGGTTGAAGGGCAGATCCGCTCCCCCAAGGACGGCGAACGTTATTTTGCCCTGCTCAAGGTCAACACCATCAATTTCGAAGACCCTGAGGCCGTCCGGCACAAGGTCAATTTCGACAATCTGACGCCGCTTTATCCCGAGGAACGGCTCCGCATGGAGCTTCCCGATCCCACCTTGAAGGATCGCTCGGCTCGCCTGCTCGATCTGGTGGCTCCGCTGGGCAAGGGACAGCGCGCCCTGATTGTTGCGCCTCCGCGTACCGGTAAGACCGTATTGTTGCAAAATATCGCACAATCGATCGCGACCAATCACCCCGAGTGTTACCTCATCGTGCTGTTGATCGATGAGCGTCCCGAGGAAGTGACCGACATGCAACGCTCGGTGCGCGGCGAAGTCATCTCCTCCACCTTCGATGAACCCGCATCGCGCCACGTTCAGGTGGCCGAGATGGTGATCGAGAAGGCCAAGCGCCTGGTCGAGCACAAGCGCGACGTGGTGATCCTGCTTGATTCCATTACGCGCCTGGGCCGTGCCTACAACACGGTGGTTCCAAGCTCGGGCAAGGTGCTCACCGGTGGTGTCGACGCCAACGCCCTGCAACGCCCCAAGCGCTTCTTCGGCGCCGCGCGCAACATCGAGGATGGCGGCTCGCTGACCATCATCTCGACGGCGCTGATCGACACCGGCTCGCGCATGGACGAAGTGATCTTTGAAGAGTTCAAGGGCACCGGCAACTCCGAAATCATCCTTGATCGCAAGGTTGCCGACAAGCGCATCTTCCCGGCTCTGGACATCACCAAGTCCGGCACCCGCAAGGAAGAGCTGCTGGTCGAGACCGACATTTTGAAGAAAATGTA
>JAQGJI010000078.1 GCA_028290685.1 Devosia sp.
GCGTCCTCGCGAATCTGGCGGCGGCGTACGTCGTCTTCGATGCGACGCGCCTCTTCAGCCGCAAAACGCTCACTGTCCTCAGCCGCGCGGGCGCCGGCCTGAACCAGAGCCAATCTGCGAGCCTCGGCCTCGGCAGCCGACAACCCTAGCGGTGCGCGGGGCGCCTGACCCGGACGGCCCGCAGCAGGACGCCCGTTGGACGGCGCGCCGCCTTGCGGCCGCTGCGGTGCATTCATCGGCGCATTGGGCTTGGGGACCAGGCGGGTGCGCTTTTCGACAACCACCGTCGAGCGGGAAGGACCGCGCGACATGCCGGGACGGTTGCCCAGGCCTGGGCCGCCCTTCAATGTCAGCGTCTTCTTCGCGCCAGTGTCTTCGGTGCGCTTGTCGTCGTTATCAGCCATGTATCTCGCGTCTTTCGTCCTGTTCCTCGGGCAAAAGCACACCGTCAACCGCTGGGCGGCCGGTGTCCTGTTCCGTCGGTTTGGCAAGGTAAAGGGCCAGTCTGCGGGCCTTTTCCACTGCCGATTGGGCTGCTGCCCCTCGTGTTAGGGCAGCATGTATCACATTTTCTAGCCCGAGTGCCAAACCCATTTGCTCGGAAGAGAGCAATTCGAAATGGGGCACATCAAACTCGTTTATTCCGTTCTCGGCAGCAGCATAATGCAGCGCCTTGAGCGGCCCTACCATCTTGCTGCGCCCATCTTCGGCAGCGTCCGTTGCTGTAATCAGCGCAACAAGCTCGCCACTTTCGATCAGGCTGCGCACCTTGGTGGCGCCAAAGACCAGTTGCCCGGCCTTGCGCGCCATCCCAAGGGCGTTGAGATAGCGCTGCTCAAGCCGCATCTGGGTCAGACCCGGCAAGTCCTCGGGCAGCTTTACTTCGCTCTTGAGGCTCCGCGCGAAGACCCTTTTGTTGACCGCCTCGCCCACGGACACGCGATTGAGGCTGATCCAGACACCCCGGCCCTCGGCCTTGGCGTCGGTATCGGGAACCAGCACATCGTCGGGACCAAGCACGAAGCGGATCAACTCCGCCACAGGTTTTTCAACCCGTGTCAGTGCACACATCCGCGTCGTTTCCTCGCGCCGGGCCATCTGGTCCCTCGCTTCCGAAACGGCCTAAGCCGTTGCCTCGTCAGCGCCGGCTTCTGCGGCCTCGGGGTTCGGCGCGTCGTCTTGGCTGATCCAGCCAGCCTTGATGCGGGCCTGCATGATCATGTCTTCGGCTTCCTCACGCGATACCGGGAAGTCCTTGAAGGTTCCTTCAAAGCGCTTGGTTTCGCCATCCTTGCGTTCGCTCCATCCGATCAGATCATCGGCTGCGCAGCCCGCAAAATCTTCCACGGTCTTGATATCTTCCTTCCCCAAAGCCACCATCATGGCGGCAGTCAGGCCAGCAATCTCGTACAACTCATCATCGACGCCGAGCTTTTTGCGCTCCTCGTCGTGGGCCCGATCGATTGCCGCCAGATATTCAGTGGCCCGGTTCTGGATTTCGCCAGCGGTTTCTTCATCGAACCCGTCGATCGAAGCAATCTCATTGGCGTCGATATAGGCCAGTTCCTCCACAGAAGAAAAGCCCTCGGAGGCCAGTAATTGGGCAACCATCTCGTCCACGTCAAGGGCCTGCATGAACAGACCCGAGCGTTCGGTGAACTCCTTCTGGCGCCGTTCGCTTTCTTCCTGCTCGGTCAGGATGTCGATATCCCAGCCGATCAGTTGGGAAGCCAGGCGCACGTTTTGTCCGCGCCGGCCAATGGCGAGCGACAACTGCTCGTCCGGCACCACCACCTCGATGCGCTCGGCCTGCTCGTCGAGCACCACCTTGGCGACATCCGCCGGCTGCAAGGCCGAAACCACCAGATCGGCAATGGTGTCGGTCCAGGGAATGATATCGATCTTTTCGCCCTGCAATTCGGCAACCACGGCCTGAACGCGCGAGCCGCGCATACCAACGCACGCGCCAACCGGATCGATCGAGGAATCCGAGGAGGTCACGGCGATCTTGGCGCGGCTTCCCGGATCGCGGGCAATCGAGCGGATGGTGATCACGCCGTCATAGATCTCGGGCACTTCCTGCATGAACAGCTTGGCCATGAACTGGGGATGGGTGCGGGACAGAAAGATCTGCGGGCCGCGCTGTTCACGGCGCACGTCATAGACATAGGCACGCACGCGATCACCATAGCGGAACATTTCGCGCGGGATCAGCTCGTCTCGGCGAATAATGGCTTCGCCCCGGCCCAGATCGACGATCACATTGCCGTATTCGACACGCTTGACCGAACCGTTGACGATTTCCCCGATGCGGTTGAAATATTCGTCATACATCCGCTCGCGTTCTGCATCGCGCACCCGCTGCACGATCACCTGCTTGGCGGACTGGGCTGCGATGCGGCCAAATTCCATGGGCGGCAGCGGCTCGGTCAGGAAGTCCCCGATCTTGGCTTCGGGCGACTTGACCTGAGCATGCTTGAGCTCCACCTGGCGGCCGGGCTCTTCAACGTCCTGAACAATTTCCAGCAGGCGCCACATCCGGGTTTCGCCCGAGCGCGGATTGATCTCGACCTTGATTTCCGTTTCGGCGCCGTAGCGGCCCTTCGCGGCCTTTTCCATGGCGTCCTGCATTGCCTCGATGACGACCATGCGGTCGATCGATTTTTCGCGGGCTACAGCGTCTGCGATCTGCAAGAGCTCGAGGCGGTTCGCGCTAACGGCCATTAGTTGTTCTCCTTGGTCGGCTTTGCCCCTGCCGCGTCCCCGGCCGTTTCGGTCGTTGGGTCACCAGGCTGGGAAACGTCGTCGTCATTGTCGGCATCGGCATATTCGACGGTTTCGGTTTCATCGTCGTCGATGGGGTGGGCTTCCTGATCGAGCCGGGCTTTCTCCATCAAGGCATCGCTCATCACCAGCTTGGCTTCCGCCAAAGTGGAGAACAGCAGCCGGTGATCGGGATCGGTGCCGGCGGGGGCATCGGGCAGGGTGATGATCACTGCATCATCTTCCACAGCCTTGATAAAACCGCGATACCGCTTGCGACCGTTGATCATGTCGGAAAGCTCGATCTTGGCTTCGTGCCCGAGATGTCGCTCGAAGTCGCGGCGGCGCACCAAAGGCCGGTCAATGCCGGGCGAGCTGACCTCCAAATGATATTCGCGGTCGATCGGGTCTTCCAGATCCAGCACGGGCGAAAGATCTTTGCTCAGGGTTTCACAATCAACGATGGTGAAGCGGCCGTTTTCGTCCTCGGCCATGATCTGCAGGGTGCAGCCATTTTCCTGGGTGATCTTGACCCGCACCAAGGCAAAGCCGAGCCCGTTGGCTACCGGTTCCACAATGGCCGAAACCCGGGCTTCCACACCCGTTTCCTTGATAAAGCGCTTTTCAGTCAGATCGAAGCTCATCGGTCCCCAATGAACAGGCAGGTAATAAAAAAGAGCGGGGCCGGAAGGCTCCCACTCTGCAAAATCGCTAGAGATGTTGGCGTCTATATAGCGCGCAATGAGCGTTGCCGCAAGAGCGATGCCGCTGGGCATAAACGGGCCGGCCGATAGCCTGGCGCCGCTCGGAACAGGCTAGAGCGATTGGCACTCTGCCCGGCGGGTGAAGGAAAAATAAAAGCTGACCAGGCGTCCTTCGCGGCGCGCTTTTTGCTCATAGCGGGTGGCTTGCCAGCCCGGATAGGGATCATGCCAGCCGCCAGGCCTTTGCGGCTGGAAAACGAAGCCGGGCGCGCGCACGATGTGAGCCAGCGTCCAGTTGGCATAATCCTCGATGTCGGTAGCGAAGTGAAACAGCCCGCCGGGACGGATCACTCGCGCCAGTTCAGCCAGCGTCGTTGGCGACACGAACCGCCGCTTGTGATGGCGCGTCTTGGGCCAGGGATCGGGATAAAGCAGATAGACCTCGTCGAGCGAAGCATCGGGCAGGGCCACCAGCAGCTTCAGGGCGTCATCGGTGAAGAGCCTGATATTGCGCAGATCCTGGGCCGCAATGGCCTGGACCATCTTGCCGATACCGCCGGTGAACACTTCGCAGCCGATATAGCCGGTTTCGGGGTGCCGGCTGGCCTCGAGCGCCAGATGCTCACCCCCGCCATAGCCGATCTCGAGGATGATTTTTTGCGCAGCGGCAAACAGAGCTTGCGGATCGAGCGTGCCGTCCAGCTTGATTTCCAGGGCCGGCAGGGTGGCATCGAACACTGCCTGCTGCCCGCCATGCAGCTTCTTGCCCGAGCGGCGGCCAAAAAAGGCGCGTGGCTCACCAGAGCGGGTTTTGGGCAGTTGGTGATCGCTCATGCGCTATCGAGCCTATTTCACCGCAGCCTTGAGCGCCGCAATCAGATCCGTCTTCTCCCAGGAGAAACTGCCATCGCGACCGGCCTTGCGGCCAAAGTGGCCGTAAGCGCTGGTCTTGGCATAGATGGGCTTGTTCAGGTCCAGATGGGTGCGAATGCCGCGTGGGGTCAAATCCATTACCGCACCGCCCCTCAGGGCCCGCTCGATCACCGCTTCATCGACTTTACCCGTGCCGTGCAGATTGACGTAGATCGACAGCGGCTGCGCCACGCCGATGGCATAGCTGAGCTGGATCGTGGCCCGTTCGGCAAGACCTGCGGCAACCACGTTCTTGGCCAGGTACCGCGCGGCATAGGCCGCGGAGCGATCGACCTTGGTCGGGTCCTTGCCTGAAAAGGCGCCCCCGCCATGGGGTGCGGCCCCGCCATAGGTATCCACGATGATCTTGCGGCCGGTCAGCCCGGCATCCCCATCGGGGCCGCCGACAACGAACTTGCCCGTCGGATTGATGTACCAGACGGTTTCATCATCGATCCAGCCGTCCGGCAGCGCCTCGCGGATGAACGGCTCAACGATCTGGCGCACGTCGGCCGAGGTCAGGGAGGCATCCAGATGCTGGGTCGAGAGCACGATCTGGGTAACGCCAACGGGCTGCCCGCCTTCGTAGCGCACGGTCACCTGCGATTTCGCGTCCGGCCCCAGCTTGCCGGCGGGACCATTGTTGGCCTTGCGCGCCAGGGTCAAGGTTTCGAGAATCTTGTGGGCGTAGTAGATCGGGGCCGGCAGCAGTTCGGGCGTTTCGCGACTGGCATAGCCGAACATGATGCCCTGATCGCCTGCGCCAACGTCCTTGTTGCCGCTTTCATCCACGCCCTGCGCGATATCGGCCGACTGGCCATGCAGGAGCACATCAATACGGCAGGTTTTCCAGTGGAAGCCATCCTGCTCATAGCCGATGGCGCGGATAGCCTTGCGGGCGGCGGACTTGAATTTGGCCGGATTGACCACCGGATTGCCCGCAGCATCAAGAAGAATGGCGCCTGCCTTGTCCTTCTTGAGCAAGGTTTCGGGGACGCGCACTTCGCCTGCGATGATGACGCGATTGGTTGTCGCCAGCGTTTCGCAGGCAATGCGCACCCGGGAAGCGTCCATGCCGGCCTTTTTGGCTTCGCGAAACACCAGATCGACGATTTCGTCGCTGATCCGGTCGCAAACCTTGTCCGGGTGGCCCTCGGAAACGGATTCGGAGGTGAAGAGATAAGACGAGCGTGCCAAAAAAATCCCCTGACCTGCTTGAAACCGCCCGAAAGGGGCATTTGGGTGGGGTTTTGACACTGCACCGGGCGCGGGTCAAGACAGATATAAAGAAAGCTTGATATGTCGCCCGGCCCCTGAACAGGAAGATCTGCGCCGCTCTCAATGGCGCTTGGGGCGCTCCCGGCGGCTCACAAGCACAGAGATCAGCACTCCCGCACACAGCGCAATCAGCAGCGGCCAATAGCGCACCTGCCCGAAGACGGTACCCTGCAGCCGCTCATGGGGCTGCACATCGAGCGCGGCCATCTGCAAGGGTGCGACCTGCGCGGTGATGCGCCCCAGCGGATCGGTGGCAAAGGTCAGCCCAGTATTGGCGGCTCGGATCAGGCTCATGCCTTCTTCCACGGCGCGCACCCGGGCATGATGGGCGTGCTGGGCCGGACCGATCGAGCCGTCGAACCAGGCATCATTGGTGATGTTGAAGAGGAACTGCGCGCCCGCCACATCGCCCAGATCACCCGAAAACAGGATTTCATAGCAGATCAGCGCCAGGAAAGCCGGCGTTCCGGGCAGGCTCATCAGGCGACGGCGCCCGTCGCCATGCGCCCAGCCTTCAGCACCGGGCACGAACTGCTTGATGCCCAGGCGGGAAAAAAAGCCGCTGAACGGCAGGAATTCGCCAAACGGCACCAGATGGGATTTATCGTAGGACGCGATGATCTCGCCATTGGTGTCGATGGCCAGAAGGGCGTTGAACGGGGGGCCGGATGCCCCGGCCGCGCCTGGTTCGAACTGCTGGCGTGGAATACCGGCAAGCAAGGTGGTTTGCTCGGGCAGCAGCCGGGCAATGCGGGCCAATGCGTCGGGATAGCTGGACAGGAAAAACGGCAGGCTCGATTCGGGCCAGACCAGATGGGTGATGTCGGCCAGCCCCTGGTCGGTCGGATCCATGCGCATGTCCGAGATCATCAGCAGCCGATCGATCAGCGCCACGGGGTCGGCATTGCCCCAGTCGGCGTGCTCGTAAACCAGCGGCTGGACCAGGCGCATGGCGATATCGGTCCGCTCGGCCGGAACGGTTTCCAGGAGCCGGTTGTAACCGTAGCCCAGCTGGGCGGCGAGCACCCCAATGGCGACAAAGAATGGCAGCAGGCGGCGGCTGAGCGTGCGGCCATCGGCGGGCCAGATCAGCGCCGGGGTCATGGCCAGCAAAGCCGCGATCAAGGTCAGGCCGTAGATGCCCACAACCGAGGTGATCTGCATCATCTCGTCGGTCGGGGTGAGTGCATAGCCAAGCAGGTCGAATGGAAACCCCGTCAGCACATGGCCGCGCGCCCATTCCGCGATGGTCACAAAGCTGGCCAGCGTCACGATGCGCCACGCACCATGGCTCCACAGCAGATGAGCCAGGGCGCTGCCCAGGCCCCAGAAGAAGGCGATCATTGCCGCCAAAGCCAGAATGGCAAAAGGCATCAGGGCAATCATGATACCGCCATCCACCAGGAACGCGGCGCCCAGCCAGTGAAACGCGACGGTGAAATAGCCCCAGCCAAAGGCAAAGCCGATGGTGAAAGCGGGCCCGAACAGCCCTCGCCAGCCACGCTGGCGCTCGGCGCCGTCAAGGCACCAGACCCAGACCGGAAAACTGACGAACAGCGCCGGCACGACAAACAGGGGCGGCACCGAGAGACCGGCCAGCGCACCCACCATGACAAGCAGGACAACACGGCGCCATCCATGGCTCAGCATGGCATGTTCGGCCAGCCAGGTCATTGCCGCACTTTCGAATCAAAACGCATGCGGCAAAGTCGCCGCCGGGGGCAGGGGCGTCAAGCCAGCAGCATCGGCCCCTGCGCCGTTGCGCCAGCGGAGGTCTTGCTCTACACCGGCGCACGGCCTTCCCTTGCCGGATTTCATCGATGACCCAGACCCGTTTCGACGTGCTTACCATTGGCAATGCCATTGTCGATATCATCGCGCCGGTGGAGCCGGGCTTCATCGAGCGCGAGGGCATGTCGGAGGGTATCATGCACCTGATCGACGCCGGTCGGGCCGAAGAACTCTACCGCAAGATGCCGCCCGGCCGGCAGCAGGTTTCAGGGGGCAGCGCCGCCAATACCGCGGCCGGTGTTGCTTCATTGGGCGGACGCGCGGCCTTTATCGGCAAGGTTGCCGACGACGGGCTGGGTGACGTGTTCGAAGCCGATCTGAATGCCATCGGCGTGCATTATTCAACCGCCCGCCTCAAGCATGGCGCGCTGACCGCCCGCTCGATGATCTTCCTGAGCGAGGATGGCGAGCGCACCATGAATACCTATCTGGGCGCCTGCCACCAATTGAGCGAACAGGACATCGAACCGGACGAGATCGGCGCGGCGGCCATCACGTATATGGAAGGTTTCCTGTGGGACCCGCTCGAGGCCAAGAAGGCCTTTGTCCTGGCTGCTCACTACGCCCACAAACACGAACGCGCGGCAGCCTTTACCCTGAGCGATCCGTTTTGCGTTGATCGTTACCGCACCGAGTTCCTGGACCTGATCCGCTCCAAGACCATCGATTATGTGTTTGCCAATGTGCAGGAGCTCAAATCACTTTATCAAACCGACGATCTGGGCGCCGCAGTGCGCGAGATCGCCAAGGATGCAGAACTTGCCGCCATCACCATGGGGGCCGATGGCGCCATGGCCGTGCACAATGGGGAGATCATTTCGGTTCCCGCTTTCCCCATCGACAAGGTGGTGGACGCAACAGGGGCGGGCGATCTGTTCGCCTCGGGGTTCCTGCTGGGCATGGCCCGGGGGCAGACGCTGGAGTCAGCGCTCAAGACCGGGTGCCTGGCTGCGCACGAAGTGATCTCCCACATAGGAGCACGGCCACAGATCGATCTGGAAGATCTCACCCGGCAACATGGCCTGCCGGGGCAGGGCGCCTAGATATCCAGCCTCGCCCGCGTTTGGGCCAGCGCCGCCACGGTGTTTTCCTGGGGTTGAAACTCCAGGCCGACAAGGCCCTGGTAGCCATTGGACAGCAGCCATTGCAGGCTTTGTCCCAGCGGCAGATGCCCCGTTCCAGGCTGGTGACGGCCAGGGTGGTCGGCCACATGAATGTGGGCTACCCGGTCAACCCGTCCTGCCAGAACGCTGGCCGTATCCTCGCCCATCACCATCGAATGATACAGATCATAGAGCAGGGCAATCTCGGGACGCCCGACTTGATCCACTATGTCGAGCCCCTCAGCGGTCGAGGAGAGGTAGTAGCCCTTGTGGTCGATCAGAACATTGAGCGGCTCGAGCGCCAGCCGGACGCCCGATCCCTTGAGCACATCGGCGGAGCGCGCCATGGCCTCCAAGAGCGCGTCGTGCTGGTCGCGACGCGGCACATCGGCCAGGTCAGGTCCCGCCTGGGCGATCATCATGCTGGCGCCCAAACGCTGCGCTACAGCCAGGCTCTGCGCCAGCCCGTCCAGAAACCTGTTGTGATCACTGGTCCGCGTCAGCTCGGCAAGGGGCTCCGCCACGATCCCGGCGAGGGGCAAACCCGTCGCACCCAGCGCATCCTCAATGGCATCGAGGTCCTTGCCCGACCAGCGCCAGAACTCCACGGCATCCATTCCTGCCGCCTTGGCAAGGTGAATGCGCCGGGCGACGTCGGCGGTTTCGCGGACGAACATCATGTCGATACAGGCTGAATAGCGCCTCAAGCGATGCTTGATCCGGTGTTCATCTCGGCCAGGATGGCCCGTGCGGCAGCGGCGGGATCGGCCGCCTCGATGATGGGCCGTGCCACCACCAGATGGGTCGCCCCCGCGGCAAGCGCAGCGGCCGGGCCCATGGTGCGCTTCTGATCGCCCATAGCCGCCCCGCCTGGACGGATGCCGGGCGTCACGATGGCAAGTTTTGGCCCCACAATGGTGCGCACCATCTCTGCCTCATGGGGGGAACTCACAACACCGCCAATGCCGGCGTCTCGTGCCTGCTGCGCCCGGAGCGCCACCAGCCCCGCCGCATCGCGCTCGTAGCCCGCCTCCCTGACGTCCGCATCGTCCATGGAGGTCAAAACCGATACGCCCAACACGCAAAGGCCCGAGCCCTGTGCTGCCTTGGCCGCGGCGCGCATGGTCTTGGGATAAGCGTGGATGCTCAGCATCGCGGCACCGGTGTCCGCGAAGGCGGCAACGCCTTTTTCGACCGTGTTGTCGATATCGAGCAGCTTGAGATCGAAAAACACCTGCTTGCCCGCGGCGATCAATGCCTTGCCTATGGCGAGACCGTCAGCCCCATAAAAGCACTGGTAGCCGATCTTGTAGAAATCGACGCTGTCGCCCAGCAGCGCAACGATCTCTTCCGCTCGGGCACGCGACGACACATCCAGCCCCACGATCAACTGGCCAGCCATGAATTTTCCTCCGCTGTTGCGATTGGATCGGGCCTAGAGGAAAAGTGGGGAAGACGCAATTGCCTGCGGCGGGGTAAACCAGCCAGGAGCAAAACGCTCCATCGCGGTCCACTCGCACCCGAGCTCCATCGTTTCGAGATCGAACACGAAACAATTCCCCCCGCCTTTGTCGGCGTGACGGTTTTGATCTTCGCTGCGGGCAATGGGGCGTCCCGCCACAAAACATTTGAGCAGGGTGCCCACGGCACCGTGGCCGCAGAAAACCGCCGGCGTCCCCTCGGGCACGCTGGCCAGCGCTGTTCTTACCGTTGCAACGATCCGCTGCTGCGCATCGATCGCCCGCTCCCACCCATCGACGCTGACTTCAGGCTCGGCAAAGAACCGGTCGGCGGTGTGCTCGAACAGGGCAGGGGGCAGGAAGCCAGTAGCACTGCGATCGTTTTCGCCCATCAGATGATCGCTGAGCACCAGGCCGGCAGAGGCAGCAGCCAGGATATCGGCCAGTTCCATTGCCTTGCTTTCGCGGCTTGAAAAGATCATCGCGCCCTGGGGCACTATACCGCTTGCCGCCAGCGCCAGTGCCCGTTCGCGCCCGAGCTCGGACAGGCCCCACAAGGGCACGGGTACATTGCAGTCGATACGCACTTGGGGGTGGGTGACGTATAGCGCGCGCATGGGCCTAGCCTCGGCTGAAGTGGGTGAGTTCGTGCACCATCTGGTCGATCTTGCGAACGATCGCCGGCTCGATGAAATCGCCGTTCGCGTCGAACGCCTCTGCCGCCGGCCCGATGCCCAGCAGCGTCGGCACCACCAGCGCCCCCACCTTGGTCAGCGATTCGCGCAGGTGGCTGAGCGAAAAAATCGTGCCGTACTTACCCGAGCTTACCCCGCCGATGCCGAACACTGCGTTGCGGAACGGGCTCGGGCGCTGCCGGCTGATCCAGGTTATGGCATTGACCAGCAGTGGCGGCACGCCGCCATTGTACTCGGGGGTGGCAATAAAAACGATATCGTGGCTGCGCCAGAGCTCGGCCAGCCTGCCGGCGGCGTCGGGGGTCTGCTCGGCCTCCAGATCTTCGTTGAAGATCGGCATGGCAAAGTCGGCAAGGTCGATCGAGTTCACGCAAACGCCCGCAGCCTGAAGCTTGCGGTCCATATGGTCCTGCAGCATCCGGTTGTACGAAGCCTGCCGAATGGAACCGGAAAGCGTGAGCGCTGTGGGCATGGAAGGGTCCTGCGTCTTCGGCATCACTGTGCCCGCGCACCGCGCCGGGGGCAAGATCGGTTGCCCATCTATCCACCAGATGAGCCCACCAGCCCTTGGCGATCCTGTGCTCCATCACAATATTGCTGCAGACAAGGCACCCAAATCGTCCTAGCTTCGTTACCTAACCGCGGCGCAAGCCCGCGTCGCGTCCATGCGTGGAGCCACACCAGTTTGAGCAGGCATTTGTCCCCGACAGCAGACAACGCACTCGCATCCCAACTCGAACTCGCTTTTGATGATAATCGCCTGGCAGCCCAGCTCTATGGCGATTTCGACCAGAATCTAGCGCTTATCGAACAACGCCTGAAGGTTTCGGCCACGCCGCGCGGCAACCATGTGCTGCTCAAGGGCGCGGCTTCGGCCGTGGATCAAGCCAGGCGCGTGCTGGAGTCGCTGTACGGATCGCTCGAGGAAGGCCGTACTGTTGATATCTCCGAGGTCGACGGCGTCATTCGCATGATCCAGACCGAGGATTCCCAGCTCACATTGCCCACCCTGGAGCGCAAGGGCAAAGTGCGCATGGCCCAGATCGCCACCCGCAAATCCACCATCGTTGCCCGTACTCCGGCCCAGGACGCCTATATGCGGGCGATGGAGCGCAGCGAACTGGTGTTCGGCGTCGGCCCGGCCGGTACCGGCAAGACCTATCTGGCGGTTGCCCATGCCGCTTCGCTGCTTGAGCGGGGCGATATCAACCGCATCATCCTGTCCCGTCCGGCTGTTGAGGCTGGAGAGCGGCTGGGTTTTCTTCCCGGCGACATGAAGGAAAAGGTCGACCCCTATCTGCGTCCGCTCTATGATGCGCTCTATGATATGATGAAGCCCGAAAACGTCGAGCGCTGCATCACCTCGGGTATTATCGAAGTCGCGCCGCTGGCCTTCATGCGTGGGCAGACCCTGGCCAATGCGGTGGTCATCCTTGATGAGGCGCAGAATACCACGTCGATGCAGATGAAGATGTTTTTGACCCGGCTGGGCGAGAATTCCAAGATGATCGTCACCGGAGACCCGACCCAGGTCGATCTGCCGCGCGGCGAAAAATCGGGGCTGGTTGAAGCCATCGGGCTGCTCGACGGCGTTGAAGGCGTGCACATTTCGCGCTTCAACGACAAGGACGTGGTTCGCCATGCTCTGGTTGGCCGCATCGTGCGGGCCTATGAAGCCGACACCGCCAAGAAGCTGGCGGAAAAAGCGACTGAAGGGCTAGTGCGCTGACCGTTTTGCCCCTCGAGATCGCCATTATCCGCAATGACGAAGCCTGGCCGGAGGACATCGATCCTCTGGCGGAACGGTGCGTTCTTGAAGCGCTCAAGCAGTCCGGCGCCAAGGTCAAAGGCGCGGCGGAGCTTTCGATCCTGCTGACCAGTGACGAGGAACAGCGCGAACTCAACCGGCAGTGGCGGAACAAGGACAGTTCCACCAATGTGCTGAGCTTTCCCCAGATCGAGCCGTTCGGGCCGGTGGCAGGCTTGTTGGGCGATATCACGCTGGCACACGAAACGCTGGTGCGCGAAGCCCTTGAGCAGGGCATCTCGTTCAACGATCACTTTGCGCACCTCATCGTGCATGGATTTCTCCACATTTTAGGCTATGATCATCTGAACGAGGCTGATGCTCTTCAAATGGAGCGGCTTGAGACCCAGATATTGGCCAGGCTGGGGGTCGATGACCCCTATGCTGATTAAACCGGAACCCTTACACTTCCGGCGTTGTTTTCCACTTTCAGGATAGATAAGCCGCCTTGCGGCAAGAGACCATGAACGACAGCGACAGTATGGGCCCCTCGGCGCCCACCCCAACCGAGCCTGCGTCTAGTCCCGCCCCCGGCCAAGTGCGGGGGCCATCCATCTGGAACCGCGTAAAGGCCATGCTCGCCCGAGGCACGGTATCGCTGCGCGATGATCTGCAGGTGGCGCTCGACGAGCAGGGAAGCGCCGAAGCCGCCGACTTCTCCGAAAGCGAACGCACGATCCTGCAAAACGTGCTCAAGCTGTCCAATGTCTCGGTGGGCGACGTCATGGTCGAGCGCAGCGACATCCAGGCAATCGAGATCGATGTCAATCTGGGCGCCCTGCTCGCCAGGTTTCGCGAGGTCGGTCACTCCCGCCTGCCGGTCTATGACGATGGACTCGACAATATCTTAGGCTTTGTTCACGTCAAGGACGCGCTGCGCCGGATCACCGAACCCGTCACCGATCCAACCAAGGAGGTTCCAGTGAAACTGGTGTCTCCCGTCCTCAAGCAAAAGGTCGCCCGGCTCGATCTGGTGCGCACCGCCATGTTTGTGCCGACCTTCATGCCGGTGGGCGATTTGCTGCAATCGATGCGGGCATCGCGTGTCCACATGGCCATAGTGGTGGATGAATATGGCGGCACCGATGGGCTGGTCACCATCGAAGACCTGCTTGAAGCGGTCGTGGGGGAAATCGAGGACGAGCATGACGAGCTTGCCGCCTCCTTGATCCGCAAGGTTGGCGCCGATACCTACATCGCCGACGCTCGCGCCGAGCTCAAGGACGTGCGCACCATGCTGGGCCCCGACTTCGATCCGGGCGATTATGCCGAGGACGTCGATACCATCGGCGGGCTGGTGTTCGATCTAGCGGGCCACGTGCCCAAGCGAGGCGAACGCGTCCACAAGCTTGATGGTTTCGAATTCGAGGTGCTGGCTGCCGACAGCCGCCGCATCAAGCGGCTGCGTATCCGGCGCAAGCAGAGCGAGCCGGAGCCGCTGGCGATTACCGACCAGCGCAGTGCCGAGCAGAAGGCCGCAGCCGAATAGGAGCTTCAATGGCCATTCATCGCTTCGTGCCTACGACATGGCACAATGTGCTGGGCAGTTTGCCGCCTGCGCTGAGGGTGGAAGATGGGGATGTCGTTATCACCCAAACCATTGACGCAGCGGGCTATGACAAGGACGGCGCTGCCCGCTGCCCGGGTCCAAACCCGATGAATGGCCCGATCTTTGTTGCAGGCGCCGAGCCGGGCGATGCCTTGGTGGTAGAGATCATCCGGATCACCCCGATCCGCGCGACGGGCTGGACAAGTCAGGTCCTCGCCGCCAATGTGATTGATCCTGAACGGGTTCGCGATCTGCCGCCCCGGAACCGGACGGACTGGGTCATTGACCTTGAGGCACTGACCGCGCGCCTCGCGGACCCGGTTCAGGGCCTTGAAAACTTCATCCTGCCGCTGGAGCCGATGATCGGCTGCTTTGGCGTGGCGCCCAGCCTTGGCCAGGCGTTTTCCACGGCCACCAGTGCCGCAAACGGCGGAAATATGGATTATCGCGGCTTCAAGCCAGGCACCAGCGTTTACCTGCCCGTGGCAGTTCCGGGTGCGTTGTTCTTCCTGGGTGATTGTCACGCGATCCAGGGTGACGGCGAAATCGTCGGCACGGGCGTTGAAACCGCCATGGAAGTCGAGGTGCGCCTCAGCGTTCGCAAGGGCTATAAACTGCGCTGGCCGCGGGGCGAGGACGCTGATTCGATTTTTACCGTTGGCAATGCGCGACCGCTGGACCAGGCGCTGCAGCACGCAACCACCGAAATGTTGGACTGGCTGACCAGTGGGTTCGGCCTATCTCCCATTGCCGCAAGCCACCTGCTGGGGCAGGTCGTCCGCTACGAAGTGGGCAATGTGTTCGACCCTGCTTATACGATGGTGTGCAAGGTCGAACGAAAGTGGCTGCCCAGGATCTGAGCGCAGGCTTTTTCCCGAATGCAAAAGAGCCCGGCGCTCAATTGCCGGGTTCAACGCGTTTCGAGCGCAACTCAGACCTGCTGCACGGCCTCGACGCCCGGCACGAAATGGCGCAGCAAATTCTCGATGCCGCTTTTCAGCGTTGCCGTCGAGGACGGACATCCCGAGCAGGCGCCCTGCATGTGCAAGAACACGGTGCCTTCCTTGAAACCCTTGAAGATGATGTCGCCGCCATCCATGGCAACGGCTGGGCGTACGCGCGTGGCGAGCAATTCCTTGATCACCTCCACGGTCTCGCTGTCTTCCTCTTCAAAGAATTCATCGACCTCGTCGAAATTGGCCACGTCCACGCCACCCTCAAGGATGACCGGCTTGCCGGACAGGAAATGATCCATGATCACGCCCAGAATGGCCGGCTTGATGTGGGCCCAGTTGGTTTCGTCCTTGGTGACCGAAATGAAGTCAGACCCCAGGAACACGCCGGTTACCCCGGAAATCGCGAACAAACCCTGTGCCAGGGGTGAATTGACCGACGCTTCAGCGCTTCTGAAATCGCGCGGTTCGCCGACCAGCACTTCGCGACCGGGCAGGAATTTCAGCGTTGCGGGATTGGGCGTGGCTTCGGTCTGGATGAACATCTGAGGTCGCCTGCTGGGATTAGAACGTTTCTAAAATATGCTTTTGCGGCCCAAGTGCAAGGGCAAAACGTCAAACCTGCTTTGCGTTCATGCACCGCTTTTCGATTGCATCCCAGATCAGCACGGCGATATCGGGCCCACCAAAGCGCTTGATCTCGCGAATACCTGTCGGGGAGGTGACGTTGATCTCGGTCAGATAGTCCCCGATCACGTCAATACCGACAAAAATCATGCCGCGCTCCTTCAGCGCCGGGGCAATGACGGCACAGATTTCGCGGTCGCGCGGGGTGAGCTCGATGAATTCGGGGCGTCCGCCCACATGCATGTTGGAGCGCGCCTCGCCTTCCGCCGGAACCCGGTTGAGCCCTGCAACGGCTTCCCCGTCGATGATGATGATCCGCTTATCGCCCTTGCGCACGTCGGGGAGATATTTCTGGATCATGAAGGGTTCGCGATAGTTCTGCTCGAAAAGTTCAAGCAGGCTCGCCAGGTTATGGTCACCCTCCTGGAGAAAAAACACTCCGGCGCCACCATTGCCGTAAAGCGGTTTGACGATGATGTTGCCGTGCTCCTTGCGAAAGGCATAAATCATGTCGCGGTCGCGCGTGACCAGCGTCGGCGGCATCAGCTCGGGAAAGTCGGTGACGAGAATTTTTTCGGGCGCATTGCGCACCGCCCCGGGCGGATTGACCACGAGGGTCTTGGGATGCAGCCGCTCCAGCAGATGGGTGAGCGTTATGTAGTTCATGTCGAACGGGGGGTCCTGGCGCATCAGGATCACGTCCTGGCTGGACAGATCGACCCGACGCGCTTCCCCCAGGGTAAAATGCTCCCCCTTGGCTGCGTCGGTGACGGTGATCGGCTGGGCCAGCGCCGACACGATTTGGCCACGCAAGGCCAGGGTATCGGGCGTGTAGTGCAACAATTGATGGCCGCGCGCCTGGGCTTCCAACATCATGGCGAACGTGGAATCACCACGCGGATTGATGGTGGCTACATGGTCCATTTGAACCGCGACTTTGAGCATTTCGGGCCTTTCAGGCAATTGCAACGCCAGGCCCTATGGCCCGGCACCAAACGCATTGATGACATGGCGCGGCCATTGGCCAGGTGCAAGGAAAATCACATCGAACCGCATATCGCCGTCCCCCTTGCGCGGATGGCGGGCGCGCCAGTGATGTGCGGCTTGGACGATTCGCCGCTGGTTGACGGCAGCAAGCGCTTCGGCTTCCCCGCTCGCCTTGCTGCGCGCTTTAACCTCCACAAAGACCGTGACGCCCCAACGCTCGGCAATCAGATCGATTTCACCAAGCGGGGTTTTGTAGCGGCGTTGCACAATCCGGTAGAGCTTGAGGCGCAAAAACCACGCTGCCAGCGCCTCGCCGCGAAAACCACTGCGGTAAGCGGCGATCCGGGCCTTATTTTTCGGCTTTGAGCCGGAGTGCGGCATCATAGACTTCCTTGCGCTTGAGCCCGAACTGTTCAGTGACCTTGTCCACTGCTGCCCGCAAGGGCTGCCCACCCAACTGGCTGGCCAGCTCGGCCTGCCAGAGCGCTGCATCGGGAATTGCCGCCTCGGCCGCCCCGGCGACCACGATAACCGCCTCGCCCTTGGTTTCGCTACCGGAAAACTGCTCCGCGAGGTCAGCGAGTTTGCCGCGATGGACCCGCTCGAAGCGCTTGGTGAGTTCCAGTGCCACTGCCGCTTGCCGGGGCCCGAAAGTCTGGGCCATGGCGGCCAGTGTGTCAGCCAGTCGGCGCGGGCTTTCATAGAACACCAGCGTTTCACGTGAATCGTTCAGCCCGGCAAGGGCATTGGCGCGTGCTCCGGCCTTGGACGGCAGAAAGCCGTGAAACGCGAAAGCGTCGGTCGGCAGTCCCGCCACGACCAGGGCCGAAAGCAAGGCCGAGGCGCCGGGGATGGGAAAAACCGGCTGCCCGGCTTCTGCCATGGCGCGGATCAGGGGGAATCCGGGGTCCGACAGCAATGGCGTGCCGGCATCGGAGATCAGCGCGATTGCTGCGCCCGCGGCAACGTGCCGAACGATTTCCTCGGCCTTGGCCCGTTCATTATGCTCATGCAGCGCAATGCGCCGAGCCGTGATCCCGTAATGGTCAAGCAGCCGTGCTGACATGCGCGTATCTTCGCACAGGATGACCGAGGCTGCGGCAAGCGTTTCCAGCGCCCTGATGGTGATATCGCGCAGATTGCCGATCGGTGTTGCCACCACATAAAGCCCTGGCGCCAGCACGGGGGCGTCAAAACGGGCACCGGCAATGTAAAATCGTGTCTCGTCCAAGTGGTTTGACCCCGGTTCCCACGACCTTGTAACAGGTCCAATACGTTAAGGCTGC
>JAQGJI010000080.1 GCA_028290685.1 Devosia sp.
GCGGGTTAGAACGAACCAGATGATCGCTGTTGCATACCGTGATATCTGATGGCAGCCAAACACAATCAAGTAGGCGGGCCTTTAGGGGGGTATCACCGCCGTCCTCGATAAATAGCCAACAAAATCAGCAACCTGTTTGTGAAAATGGCGGAGAGGAAGGGATTCGAACCCTCGAGACAGTTTCCCATCTGCGCCCTTAGCAGGGGCGTGCCTTCGACCACTCGGCCACCTCTCCGGCAGGGGGTGGATAGCGGGCGGCTCATTGGATAGCAAGTTGTTTTTGCCCATTAGTGTATCGGAGCCCAAACGGGCGGGGATATCTTGCAAGGCGCTTGCACGGGCGAGCAAACCGCCATGAGATCGTCATGGTGGCAGTGTTGTGTCGAATCGCAAGCTTTGCCTGGGAGCGCGGACCGATGCGGATTGCACTGACTTTAGTGATGCTAGGGCTTGGTGTAGGGACTGGCGTGGGGCAGGAAGCGTTGCCTGCCCCGCCTGCGCAGCCCATCGAGGGCATCTGGCAGACGGTCCTGCAGTCCGAAGTCACCATTGCAGCGTGCCCGGAAGGGTTTTGCGGCATTTTGAGCAAGATCGTGGTGCCCGGCGAGGGCCTCACGTCCGCTGAACTGGCCGCCGCGCAGGCCATGCCGGTAGAGAGCCTGACCGACCAGCGCAACAAGGACCCAGCCTTGCGCCAGCGGCCGATGCTGGGATTGCAGATCCTGAGCATGCGCCCCAGCGACAAGCCCTATGTGTATGACGGGGACATCTATAATCCCGAGGATGGAAACACCTATTCGGGATACATCGAAATGTTGGGGCCTGACCTGGTACGCCTCAACGGCTGTGTTCTGTTCAACGTGATCTGCCGTGGGGAGGACTGGGTCCGGGTGATGCCCGAACCCGCGCCCGAGGCGCAGTAGTCAGCGCTGGTTGAACAGGATTTTCTGGGCGTCCTTGTCCTTGCTCAAATCGCTCGCCGGCACATCCTTGCCCCATGCCAGGCCCCGGGCAACTGCCGGACGGGCATTGAGGCGGTCAATCCAGGCGAGCACATTGGGGTATTGCTCGCGGGTGATGCCGTAGCGCTCCCACGCCTGGGCCCAGCCGATGGAGGCGATATCGGCGATGGAATACTCGCCGGTGATGAAATCGCGGCCCTGCAGCTGGGTGTTCAACACGCGGAACAGGCGGTGGGTCTCGTCGCTGTAGCGCTTCTGGGCGTAGGGGATTTTTTCGGGCGCATAAACGTTGAAGTGGTTGTTCTGGCCCAGCATGGGGCCAAAGCCGCCCACTTGCCAGAACAACCATTCATCGACCTTTACCTGAGCGCGGATGTCGGCTGGGTAGAACTGTCCAAACTTGGTGGCCAAGTATTTCAAGATGGCGCCGGACTCGAAAATGGAGATGGGCTCGCCGTCGGGTCCTTCAGGATCAACGATGGCCGGGATCTTGTTGTTGGGGGAGATAGCCAGGAATTCAGGCGTGAACTGTTCACCCTTGCCGATGTCGATGCGGTGGTAATTCCATGGCACGCCAAGCTCTTCGAGCATGATGTGGACCTTCTGCCCGTTTGGCGTTGGCAGGGAGTAGGCTTCGATCGGGGCAGTCTGGGTGGTCATGGCGTCGTCCGGTTTGGTGAACTGTTCAGACTATATCGGTACAAGACGATGCAAGACAAGACGGGGCCCTGCCCGCTCCGGTGCCCGGATAATCAATCAGGGTGATAGCCCAATCAGCGATATGCGTTGGGCATAAGGGCCCAAGAGCGCTATGGGGCTGGGGTGACGATCTCTCGACAGATCGCCGCGATTGGCGACGCGACACCGAGGTAGAGGAATTATCGTGCTGGAAGCCCTGTTCCTGTTTGTTGCCGGCCTGCTGGGCGGGGCGGTCAATTCGCTGGCGGGAGGTGGCTCGTTTATCGTGTTTCCGGCGCTGCTGTTCGTGGGTGTGCCGCCGGTGATCGCCAATGCGTCCAACACCTACGCGGCCCTGCCCGGCTATGCGAGCGGCACGCTTGGCTATTGGGAGGCCATGGCCAAGCACAAGGACAAGCTGGTGCTTTACACCATCATGGCCGCGGTCTTTGGCTATATCGGCGCCGAATTGCTGCTGGTGGTGACTGATGAGCAGTTTTCGCTGGTGGTTCCCTGGCTGATGCTGTTCGCCGTGCTGTTGTTTATCTTTGGCAACAGGATCAACGCCGCGGTAGCGGCGCAGGGGGGCGGACGGGCCGGCATGAAGCTGCTCGGCGGCGTGTTGCTGATGGCGTTCCTGGCTGCGGTCTGCATCTATGGCGGATTTTTCAATGCCGGGCTGGGCATATTGCTGCTGGCGTTTCTGGCGACGGCGGGAATGAGCGACATTCACGCGATGAATGGGCTGAAGCTTTATATTTCCGTGATCGTGGCACTGGTTGCGGTTGCGCGGTTCGCCCTCAACGGATCGATCGACTGGTATCATGGCTCCATTGCGCTGGCCGGCGTGGTCATCGGTGGTTATGTGGCAGCCAAGAATGCCCATCTGATCCCCGCCAAGTGGATACGGCTGGGCGTGATTATCTATGGGGTCTTCATGACCGGGTATTTCTTTTTCGGGGCTTATGGCTGAAGGCACGTCGTCCCTTGATTTCCAAAAGAAACCGGAGTTGCCGAACGCCGGTCAATCCGACAGCCTGATCCAGACGGCGGCGTCGTGAAATGCCGCGCCGCCGAAGGGCGGTGCCGGGGTGGCGCTGGTCAGGGTGTTGATGCCGCGGCCGGTGCGGTGCGATTTGTTTTTGTGCAGGCCTTCGGCGACAAGAACGCCGATGGGCAGGCCGGTGCGGATGCGGGCGGTGAGATCAACCGAAC
>JAQGJI010000087.1 GCA_028290685.1 Devosia sp.
TTTCCGAACCGCTGTTTGCTCCACCAGGGGGACTGAAATGGGTGATGTGCTGGTCAAGCGAGCATCCTGACTATGGCGGCGCCGGGCGCCGTGAGCTGGACCCTGAAGGCGTCTGGGTTCTGCCAGCTGACTGTGCCCTGGTGTTGAAGGCGCAAGTGCGCGCATAGCCGGAACAGGCGTGGCGGACCCTTGGATGATCCAACAAGCCGGGGCTCAACCAGGGATGGAGCTGTTTTTTGCGGGCCAAGTGTCACCCCGCCGGACAAGCGGAACGGCGGCATCTCTGTAATCCGCCCTCTTGGTGCCCAGGCATGATGCCGATCTTGGCGGGCGCGGTTCAGCCGGCCAGATACCGGGCCAGCATGTCGACCAGGGCGACCGGGTCGACCGGCTTTTCGCAGCGGGGTGCGTCGGCAAGGTGCGGCGGGATCAACGATCGATCATAGCCGGTCGAGAGCACGAAAGGCACGCCGCGGGCACGAAGCGCCTCGGCAACCGGAAAAACCATCTCGTCGTGCAAGTTCATGTCCAAAATCGCGCCGTCGAGGGCGCAGCTGGCCTCGATTGCCCTGAGCGCCTGCGCCACCGTCGGCACCGGGCCGATCACCTGGGCGTTGCGGGCCTCCAGCTCATTGGCAATTTCGCCGGCGATCATGAACTCGTCCTCGGCAACCAGGATGCGACGGCCCCCTAGAGCGGTAGAACGCACCTCAACCATCTGGATGCACTCCCCTGTCCTGCTCCCCCAAGGGAACGTCGATCACGCACCACAAACCCTCCGGGGTGAACTGGAGTTCCGTTCGTGCCTGCAGATCGTAGGCGAGCGCCCGCTCGATCAGCTGGCGGCCGTAGCCCCGGCGTTTGGGCGCAAAGCCCTCGCCAAGCGGCACTCCGCTTTCACGCCAGTCGAGCCGGACGTGGCGGGGCGGGGCAGACATGTTGCCATCGGTGGTCCAGGTGACGCTCAACCGCCCGGTGTCGCGCGACAGGGCGCCGTACTTCAACGCATTGGTGGCAAGCTCATGCAGCGCCAGCGACAGGATCTGGATCGCGCTCACCGGCAGCAGGACGTCCGGACCCGCAACCAGGACGCGCTTGCCATCGGCCTCGGCCCCGTGCGCAAGCAGCTCGATGCCCACGATTTCCGCCAGCCTGGCACCGCCCTCGCCCCGGGCAATGACGCTTTGCACCCGGCCGAGCGCAGCCAGGCGGCTCTGGAACTGCTCGCCAAAGGAATCCAGCGTGTCGCTGGTCTTGACGGTTTGGGCGGCAAGCGAGCGCACCACGCCCAGAAGGTTGCGGGTGCGATGCTGCAGCTCGGCCAGAAGCACCTCCTGATGCTGCAGGAGACGCTTGATCTCGTGAATGTCGGTCGAGGTTCCGAACCACTCCACTGAGCGGCCGGCGGCGTTCTTGAACGGCACGGCACGCGTTGCAAACCAGCGATAGGCGCCGTCCCCCGCACGCTGCAGCCGGTGCTCGACCTCCAGCAGGTCGCTGGCCTTGGCGGCGCGCCAGGCCCTCATGGTGGCCTCGCGATCGTCGGGGTGCACCACAGCGAGCCAGCCGCGGCCACTCGAATCCGCCAGGGACTGGCCGGTGTATTCGCACCATTGCCGGCCACCGCTGATCCACTGGCCATCGTCCGCGCTCTGCCAAACGAGCTGCGGTATGCCTTCGGCGAGCAGGCGGAAGCGCGCTTCGCTTTCGCGCAGGCGGTCCTCGACCTGCTTTTCCGCCGTCCGGTCGCGCAGGATCTTGAGAAAACCCTGCAGTTCGCCCTCGGCGTCGCGCACCGGCATCAAGGTCTGAGAGCTCCAAAAGCGGTCGCCGCCTGCGCGCAGATGCTCGCTTTCCACGTGGGTGCGATCGCTTGCCAGCGCTTCGCGCATTTCGTTCTCGACGGCCCCCGCTGCGCGCTGCTCGGGCGTGAAGATCATCCTGCTGTCGCGCCCGATCGACTCTTCTTCGGTGAAGCCCAGGATGCGCTGGGCGCCCACGTTCCAGCTGGTGATGATGCCGGCCGTATCGATGGTGAAGATCGCGTACTCGGTGGCGCTTTCCACGATGCGCCGTTGCCGCTCCTCGCTTGCCCGCAGCGCCTGCTCGATCTCGTGCTGCCGCGTCCAGTCGCGGACGATCTTGACATAACCGGACCCATTGGCGAGCGGGTTCATCGCACCATTGCCCCAGAAACGGGAGCCATCCTGCCGCAGGTGCCAGCGAACGTCCTCGGCATGCCCGTCGCGCAGGGCGGTCGCGGCCTCCGTCTGGGGGGCGCCGGCTGTTCTGTCCTCGGGCGTGAACACCATGTCCCCGGATCGGCCGACTGCCTCCGCCGCGCTCCAGCCGAACAACGCCGCGGCGCCGGCGCTCCAGGTGGTGATAAGGCGCTGATGATCAAGACTGAAGATCGCGTAGCTGAGGGCGCTCTCGATCAGCTGACCGGGTGCGTGTTGCGGGTCTTGTTCGCCTGGGCCGTTGGCCATCGCTGCTTTCCGTGGCTCCTGTGTGCCGGGGCTGGGCTGGGTAATCGATCACCGCCGGCTGTCAACCAGCCTAACGCAACACCACAATTTTGGATCAACCCCGCCGTAAGCTCTTTGCACAAGCTTCGCAGTTCCGGCGCGTGCCCGGTCCGGACGGCTGGGACACCTTGCTGGGAGCTGGTCGGGCAGCGGTTGAGCCGAACGAGCCCATGCAAGCGGCGCGCCGGTCCCCAAGGCTGCTTTCGGGCCCTGGCCCGGGGCACGGCGATCGAGCGGGCTAGTCGGTTGCACGGAGCATTCGTTTCAACGAATTGTTGCGGAACACAAAATGCTCGGCGAGTGCTCCAAGAACGTGAAAACCGATCACGGGCACCAGGACCAGCCGGCCGATCTCGTGCAGTTCTGCGGCGAACTCGAGACCCAGGAACCAGGCAGCGGCTCCGGTCAGCGGCATGGCGAAGATGAAGCCGTAGAGCAGCATATGGGTGCCATGGGCCAGCCAGTTGAGGATGGCCGGGATGTTCTTGTGTGCTGGCGGTGTACCGCGCGTGGTGCGGATGGTCACCCGGACAATGGCCAGCGCCAGGATGGTCAGCCCGGCAATCATGTGCAGCAGGGCGCCATCGAACTGCTCCAGCCTTTCCCCATCAAGTCGGTTGGAGAAGGCGTGCTGCATGGCCTGGTTGAAAAAAAGCTGGAAAACCACAAGCGCCGCAATGCTCCAGTGCAAAAAAATCTGAAGGCGAGAATACCCGGTTGGCTTTGCCATAACCTCTCCCTACTCTGCGGTTGAACAGGAACTCCGCGTGTGGCGCTGCGTTCCCCACGCTAAAGTCTTTGCGGGAGCATATGGGGCAAGCTGGCCGGGCCATTGATGATCGCTACTGGCGGCTGGCCTTTGTAGCCATCACTGCAGTGTCTCTTGGTGCCTGCAGTTCCCAGCAGAGCGCTCTGCATCCAGCCGGCGAGCAGGCTCGCGACGTGGCCGATTTGTTCTGGTTCATGACCATTTCCGGAGCGCTGGTCTGGTGCATCGTGATGGGCACCGCGATCTATGCGGTGCTGGGCAAGAAACGCCCGCGCAGCGAGCGGTTCGCTGACCGCTTCGTGTTGATCGGGGGGGTGGTATTTCCCACAGTCGGTCTGGCCGCGCTTCTGGTCTACGGGCTGTCCATGCTGCCCAGCTGGACCGAAACCGAAGCCCCCGACTTGCGCATCCACGTGGTGGCGGAACAGTTCTGGTGGCGCATGGCCTACGAGGGGGCGGATGGTGTGCGCATCGACACTGCCAACGAGCTCCACCTGCCCCTAAATGCCACCGCAGAATTCGTGCTGACCAGCACGGACGTCATTCATTCGTTCTGGATTCCCTCTCTGGGCGGCAAGATGGATGCCATTCCGGGCCGAACCAATGTGCTGCGCCTGACGTCCAGCAAGGCCGGCGTTTATCGCGGTGTCTGCGCCGAATTTTGCGGTCCCTCCCATGCGCTGATGGCATTTCCCGTTGTGGTGCACGAGGCGGACGATTTTGCCTCCTGGCTCGAGCAGCAACGCCGGCCGGCCGCGGCAAGCACGGGCGCCGGCGCCGAGGCTTTTCGGGCTGCCGGATGCGGCGCCTGCCACACAGTGCGGGGCGTGAGCGAGGCCGGCTCGGTGGGGCCGGACCTCACCCATTTCGGCAGCCGCCGCACTCTTGGCGCCGGCACGCTGCCCTTGACGGCGGCCCATCTGGCCGACTGGCTGGTGGCGCCCGAGCACATCAAGCCGGGCGTCCGCATGCCCTCGTTCGCCACCCTGCCCGATGCAGAACGCGATGCCATCGTGCAATTCCTGCTGGAGCTCAAATGACCGATAAGGCCGAAGAGGAACAGCAATTGGGCAAGGTCTGGGACAGCCCGCGTGGATGGGCCGCCCTGTCGGACGTCAACAATTCCGTGATCGGCAAGTGGTACATCACGGCGTCCTTCGCCTTCATGCTGTTCGCCGGCGTGCTGGCGCTCATCATGCGCACGCAATTGGCGGTTCCCGACAATGGTCTGGTTTCGGCGCAAACCTATAACCAGCTCTTCACCCTGCATGGCACGGTGATGATGTTTCTGTTCGCGGTGCCGATCTTTGAAGCGGTGGCGATCCTGATCCTGCCAGCCATGCTGGGGGCGCGCGACCTGCCGTTTCCGCGCCTGTCGGCCTTTGGCTTCTGGTGCTTTGTTATCGGCGGCATTTTTGTGTGCGGCTCGATTTTTTTCGATGCCGCCCCCGATGCGGGCTGGTTCATGTACCCCCCGCTTTCCACCGAGCAGTCCGGCATCGGCGCCGATATCTGGCTGCTGGGGCTCAGCTTCATCGAGGTGGCCTCCATTGCCGCCGCGGTTGAACTGATCGTGGGCGTGCTCAAGTGCCGGGCGCCGGGCATGCACATCAATCTGACCCCGCTTTATGGCTGGTACGTGCTGATCGTGGGCGCGATGATCCTGTTCGCCTTTCCCCCGCTGATCGCCGGCGACTACCTGTTCGAGCTGGAACGGGCCTTTGACTGGCCGTTCTTCGATGTCAGCCGGGGTGGGGATCCGCTGCTGTGGCAGCACCTGTTCTGGATTTTCGGACATCCGGAGGTCTACATCATCTTCCTGCCGGCCATTGCCTTGCTGGCGATGATCATACCCACTTTCGCACAGCGCCCGATCGCGGGGTATTCCTGGATCGTGCTGTCCGCCATCGGCACCGGCTTTCTCAGCTTCGGGCTGTGGGTGCATCATATGTTCACCACCGGGCTGCCTGCGATCTCGCTGGGGTTTTTCTCGGCGGCATCGGAGGCGGTGGCCATTCCCACGGGCATCCAGCTGTTTGTGTTCATTGCCACGGTCATGCTGGGCAATGTGGTGCGCACCGTGCCCATGCTGTTTTGCCTCGGCGCCCTGGCAAACTTCCTCGTGGGCGGTTTGACCGGGGTCATGGTCGCGGTGGCCCCGTTCGATTTCCAGGTGCACGATACCTATTTCATTGTGGCGCATCTGCATTACACCCTGATCGGGGGCATGGTGTTCCCGCTGCTGGCGGGGGTGCAATACTACTATCCCTTTGCCACGGGCAAAATGCTCTCGCGCAAAGCTGGCATCTGGTCGTTCTGGCTGCTGTTCGTCGGTTTCAACGTCACCTTCCTGCCCATGCACCTGACCGGGCTCATGGGCATGCCGCGGCGCGTGTTTACCTATGGCGCGGACCGCGACTGGGGCCTGCTGAACATGGTTTCCACGGTTGGCGCCTTCATCTTTGCGGCTGGATTTCTGCTGTTCCTTTGGGACTGCGTTCGCTCCAAGCGCCACGAGCCGGACGCGCCGCGCAATGCGTGGAACGCCGGAACACTGGAATGGGCCGGCAAGGTGCCCGCCGACCAATGGGGCCTGCGCTCGATTCCCCAGATCAACAGCCGGTATCCATTGTGGGACGACAAGAACCTGCTCGACACCATCGATCAGGGTCGGGGCCTGTTGGCCGATGCGGCGGAAGGGCGGCGCGAAACGCTGGTGACCTCGGTGCTCGATGCAGAGCCCGAACAGGTGCTGCGCGTCGGCACCCCCAGCTGGCTGCCGGCCATGGCCGCGTTCGGGCTGGGCGGCGTTTTCATCTTTGCCACCTGGAAACTCTGGTGGCTGACGCTGGCGAGCGGCATCTTCTTTCTGGCAGTGGTTCTTTACTGGCTGTGGACCGGCACGGCCGAAATTCCCGAAAAGCCGTCCAAGGACATCGGCGATGGCCGTCGCCTGCCGCTCTATGTGGCCGGGCCGCGCTCAACCGGCTGGTGGGCCATGTTCATCACCATGACGGGGGACCTGACCGCCTATCTGGGCGTCCTGTTCGGCTATTTCTTTTTGTGGACCGTGCACGAGAACTTTCCCCCCGCCGGGGTGAGCGGCCCGGGCTGGCAATGGCCGCTGGTTGCAGCAATCCTGGCCATTGCCACCTGGGGCGCGATGGTGGCTGCCCGGCTCAGCAATGCTGCCGGGCGTGTCGGGCTGGCGCGCGCCCTGATCATCGCCAGCACGATCGGTAATGTTTTTACCGCACTGGCCCTGATGGCGGGCCCCTGGACCAGCGGGCTCGATCCCACGTCCCACAGCTATCCCGCCATTGTATGGGCGCTGGTGGTCTGGGTGGTGAGCCATTTGCTGGCCGGCATGATCATGCAGCTCTATTGCCTGGCACGGTCGATTTTCGGCCGGATGACGCCTGCCCATGATGCGGATCTGTGGAATGTGACCCTGTACTGGCACTTTATCGGTTTTTCCGCATTGCTCACAGCATTGGTCATTGGAGGCTTTCCGCTGCTGCAATGAGCCCGCAACGCGCCCACAATGAAGTCGAACGCGAGACCGGCCATGGCACCGATCTGTGGCGGGTCATCGCGGCGCCGATCATCTGGGCGCTGCACTTCCTGTTCTGCTACGTCTTTGTGGCGGTCTATTGCGAAAAGGCCGGGCGCACTGCCGACCTGTTCGAGGCACGGCTCTGGGTAATGGGCGCAACCGCCCTGGCGCTGGGCGCTATTTTCTGGCTCACCCTGCGCATCTGGCGGGTGCGCGCCCGCAGCGTCACCGACGACGATTTCGAGTTCGAGCACAACACACCTGAAGAACGGCACCGCTTCCTCAGTCACGCAGCCCTCATGCTGTGCGTGCTGTCGGCGGTGGCGGTGCTCTATATCGTTATTCCCGCCCTGTACCTTTCCACATGCCGATGATCGATCGCCCCCTGACCATCGCTGGCTTGTTGGTGCTGCTGCTGGCCTGGGCCGGTCCCCTGCCCGGCATGGTTGCGCAAAGCTTTGCGGCCCATATGAGCCTGCACATGAGCGTGGTTGGCATCGGGGTGCCGCTCCTGGCCGCGGGACTCGGTCCGCTGGTGGGCGCCAGGGGATGGCTGCGCTCGCAACTGACGCTGCCGATTGCCGCCAGCATCATCGATCTGGTCGTGGTCTGGGGCTGGCACGCCCCTGCCCTGCACCATGCGTCGCGCGTTTCATCCCTGGCGCTGGCCGCCGAGCAGGCGAGTTTTGCCCTGGTCTCCCTGCTTGTCTGGCTCGTGGCGCTGACCAGCAGCAGCAAGACGCGGCGGAGTGCTGCCCTGGCTGGGGCCATGGCGCTGTTTTTTACCTCGATGCACATGACCCTGCTTGGCGCCCTGATCGGGTTGGCGCCGCGGCCGATCTATGGCGAGCATCTTCATCATGGGCTGGCAGGTCCGGCGGCCCTGGCCGACCAGCAACTGGGCGGCGTCATCATGCTGGCCATCGGTGGAGTGATCTATCTGGCGGGAGGACTTGTGCTGATGGCGCGGGTGCTGCAGCGGCAGGAGGCGGCATGATCAATCTCAGACCTTACCTGGTCGGCGCGGGGCTCGGTGTGCTGGGTCTGGGCTTCCTGCCCCTGAGCGGGCTGCTGCCCAGTTCGGCCGAGCCGGCACAGCCGGCCGTCTTTGGCTGGTATTTCAACATGGCGGCACAGCAATCGATCACGCTGCGTTCGCTGATGACCGAAGTGCCGCCGCTCGATGGTGCCGGCATGGCCGAGCGCGGCGCCGGGCACTACGAAATGGTGTGTGCCAATTGCCATGGCAGCCCCCTGGCCCCCGCGCAGCAATTTGCCAGCAACCTCAGCCCCAGCCCGCCGCCACTGGTGCAGCGGATGGCGCAGTGGCATCCGCCGGCGCGCGTGTTTGCTACCGTCAAGCACGGTATCCGCCACACCGCCATGCCGGGCTGGCCTGCCCAACTGCGCGATGACGAAGTTTGGGACATGGTGGCATTCCTGCGGGCGCTGCCCGACCTGGACGCTGCCCGATATGGCGCCATGACAGGGCAAACCGCTCCCAATCAATGCGCGCGCTGTCATGGCGCCGAGGGTGAGGGCGTCGTGCCCGGAACGCCCCGGCTCGATATCCAGACCCCGCTCTATATCGAAACGGCGCTCAGGGCCTTTCGCGACGGCACGCGGCAAAGCGGTACCATGATGGCCGCCGCGCGCAGGCTGAGCGACGAGCAGATCAGGCAGTTGGCCCAGATGTATGGACGCCAGATTGACGCGCCGCAGAAAACCAGCTCCCCCGACATCCAGAGCATTGTCGAGCGGGGCATTGCCGAACGCGACGTGCCGGCCTGCGCCTCGTGCCATGGTGGCCCTGCCCGCCCCGGCTATCCGCGACTGGACGGCCAGGATGCCGATTATCTGTTGCGCCAGCTCAAGCTCTTCAAGCAACACGGAGCCAGCCGCGGCGGGCCCAACGCCCATATCATGGCGGAGGTCGTGCGGTTCCTCGAGGAGGACGA
>JAQGJI010000121.1 GCA_028290685.1 Devosia sp.
TCAAGTTCTTCGGCGGTGGCGGGGTGTTCGACCAGATCTATACCGGCGCGACCCGGTAACAGCAAAAGCGGGCGGGCCTTCGGGCCTCTGGCGCCCGGCTTTGCTCGCATCCCTCACGCCGCGGGCCCTGTTTCAAGATCAAGACGGTGCCGGACAGCAGGCCGCAATGCCCCAAGTGGCGTCCCCATTGCTCTGGCCCCCAGAAGCACGGCACCAGAAAATCGGAATGCTGGCGCAGCCCAGAGAATGGTTTTCTAGAAAAGCCTCAAATCTTGGCGGTTCGCGCGCTTGAGATACTCTACTGCCTAGATAGACTTAAGCCATGTTTTGTGAGGCCGAGACGGATGTTTTGCCTGAAATACCCATCGCCAAATCCGCTTTGCAATGAGATCGCTGCATGATCGGACCCGGCCGCTTCCGCCAATCAAGCGTCATCCCCGGCTTCGGGATCACCTTTGGCTTCACCATTGCCTATTTCTCGCTCATCATCCTTGTTCCGATGACTGCCTTGGTGCTCCGCTCGACCGGACTGGGGTGGGCGGGCTTCTGGGCCGCGGCGCTGGACCCCCGGGTTGTCGCATCGTTGCGGACCAGCTTCACTACCGCCCTGTTCGCGGCGAGCATCAATGTTATCTTCGGCACGCTGATTGCCTGGGTGCTGGTGCGCTATCGCTTCCCCGGGCGGCGCATTTTCGATGCCATGGTCGATCTGCCCTTCGCCCTGCCGACGGCCGTTGCAGGCATCGCGCTGACTGCCATCTATGCCCCCAATGGCTTGGTCGGCCAGTTGTTCGCGCCCCTGGGCTGGCGCATCGCCTATACGCCCGTGGGCATCACCATCGCCATGATCTTCATTGGCCTGCCATTCGTCGTGCGCACCATCCAGCCAATCCTTGAAGAGACCAGCAGGGAAGTGGAAGAGGCCTCGGCAACGCTGGGCGCCAACCGGTTCCAGACCATTTCCCGGGTGCTGCTTCCGAGCCTCACCCCTGCCATTCTCACCGGCTTTGCCCTGGCCTTTGCACGGGCGGTGGGAGAATATGGCTCGGTCATCTTCATCGCCGGCAATATTCCCTTCGTTTCCGAGATTGCGCCGCTGCTGATCGTCATCCGGCTCGAAGAGTTCAACTATGCCGGCGCGGCGGTCATCGCCACGGTCATGCTGGCCATTTCATTCCTCATGCTTTTCATCATCAACCTGATCCAGGCCTGGAGCCGGCGGAGGTATGGTTATGGCAGCTGATCCGTCCGCCAGCCGGCTCTCCCCAACCAACGAACCGCTCTGGGTGCGCTGGGTCTTGATCCTGACCGGCCTCGTCTTCATGGCCCTGTTCCTGGCCCTGCCCCTGATCGCGGTGTTCTCGGAAGCGCTCCGGCAAGGCGCCGGGAGCTATTTCCAGTCCTTGCAAAGCCCAGACGCACTCTCGGCCATCCGCCTTACACTGCTGGTGGCGGCCATCGCGGTCCCCCTCAATGTGGTCTTCGGCATCTGCGCGTCCTGGGCGATTGCCAAGTTCGAGTTCAAGGGCAAGGCCTTCCTGATCACGCTGATCGACCTGCCCTTCTCGGTGTCGCCGGTGATCTCGGGCCTGGTCTATGTCCTGCTGTTCGGCACCGGAAGCGTGCTCGGCCCCTGGCTCAAATCCTACGGCATCGAGATCCTCTTCGCGGTGCCGGGTATCGTGCTGGCAACGATCTTCGTCACCTTTCCCTTTGTCGCTCGCGAACTGATCCCATTGATGCAGGACCAGGGTACGGGCAACGAGGAGGCGGCGCTGTCCCTGGGGGCTTCGGGCTGGCAAACCTTCTGGCGCGTCACCCTGCCCAACATCAAATGGGGCCTCCTTTATGGGGTGCTGCTCTGCAATGCCCGCGCTATGGGTGAGTTCGGCGCCGTTGCCGTCGTCTCGGGCAAGATCCGGGGCCAGACCACAACCATGCCGCTGCAGGTCGAGATGTTTTACAACGAGTATCAGGGCACGGCCGCCTTTGCGCTGGCTTCGCTGCTGGCGCTTCTCGCCCTGGTTACTCTGGTACTCAAGACCGCTCTGGAATGGCGCTTCAGCGATGAACTCGCCGCCTCCGGTCGCGGCCACTGACAAGGACGATCAATGGAAGTTCGCGTAGAAAATGTCCGCAAGGAATTCGACCGGTTCCCCGCGCTGCACGATGTGTCACTGCACATCCGCTCGGGGGAACTGATTGCGCTGCTCGGACCCTCGGGGTCGGGCAAGACCACGCTCTTGCGGCTGATTGCCGGATTGGAACGCCCGACATCGGGCAAGATTTTCTTTGGCGACGAGGACGCATCCGAAAAGAGCGTACAGGAGCGAAACATCGGCTTCGTCTTCCAGCACTACGCCCTGTTCCGGCACATGACGGCTTTGGAGAACGTCTCCTTCGGCCTCAGGGTCCGGCCCCGGTCCAGCCGGCCGCCTGCCGGGGAAATCCGCCGCCGGGCCATGGAGCTGCTCGACCTGGTCCAGCTCTCCGGTATGCAAAAGCGCTATCCCAGCCAGCTTTCGGGCGGGCAGCGCCAACGCGTTGCCCTGGCGCGAGCCCTGGCCATCGAACCTGCCGTTTTGCTGCTCGACGAACCCTTCGGCGCCCTCGATGCACAGGTTCGGCGCGACTTGCGCAAATGGCTGCGCGAAATCCATGACCGCACCGGCCACACCACCGTGTTCGTGACCCACGACCAGGAGGAGGCGCTGGAGCTGGCCGACCGGCTCTGCGTGATGAGCCAGGGCAGGATCGAACAGGTGGGCACGCCCGACAGCGTCTATGACACGCCGGCCTCGCCCTTCGTCTTTGGCTTTATCGGTGAATCCTCGGAACTGCCGGTCACGGCCAAAAATGGTGACATCTGGCTGGGTGAGCGGCCAGTTGGCATCACTGACCCCCAGTTTGATGGCCCCCGCTCCCGCCTGTTTTTTCGCCCCCATGATATCGAACTGGTCGAAAGCGACGCTTCGCTCGCGGGTGTTGTGGCATCGAGCCGCCGTGTCGGTGGCACACGGCGCGTCGAACTCGACCTGGATGGCGCGGCGCACCGGGTGGAGATTGACCTGCCCCTGGAGCACCCGGCGGGCGAGCGCACGCGCATCGCCTTCCGGCCCAAACGCTGGATGCTGTTTCCCGCAGGCGAATAGCTGCCTGCACTCGCTTGGCCTGGTCGGGGCACGGAGGCACATCTCGAACTCCATCGGCCACCCCCCCGACCCTGGCGGCACCACGCAGCTTTGGGGCTTGGCACTACCGGCCAAGTTCCTCGTCGTTGCTTTGGCCTGCCACGCCGATCGCGGCCCAAAGTGCCGATAAACGGCAGCCGCGTATTGCGATGCGCCGGTTTTGGTGCTGCAGTGGCCTTGCAGGCTGTGGTGCCGCTCACCGGGGGCTCGCCGTTGAGGCGCCCAGCGAAGCGTGCGGACGTGCACTGCTGGTTCGATGACGCGACAACGCCCTCGGCACTGTCAGCATTTTGTCAGGCCGGATCGGTTAGTGTTCGCAAAACGTGGGATGGCGCAATGAACGAAGCAGAAGCCGACAAGTGCATTGCCGAGTATCGGGCCTTGCTCAAGGCCTGGACCATGAGCATGACCGGAATGAACGCCGGCGACCCGGACGCGATGCACCACAAGCTCGATGAGCGTCAATATGTGCTGGCCGAAATTGCCACGGCATTTCCCGACAAGGCCTACTCGGTGGATCTGCTGGTCCATGCCCGCACGCGCACCTGGGCGGGCTACGAAGCCGAACGGGTCCCGCGCAGCCGCGGCGAAAAGCAAAAGGGCTGAATGCCTGCACCCGTGCATTTGCCCCTGAAGCGACGCCATTGATGCCCGCTTCGGCAGCGGCAAACTCCTGGGTGCCAAGTCGTTCACTTACGTTAAGATACCTATACGTTTGAGTGAGTGAGGCAGGCTCTGGGGGCCATCGGCGCGTTGATGCCGGTGTGGGGCAAATGGTGGAAGACGCCGAAGTCGACCTGCGCCGTGTTTTTG
>JAQGJI010000122.1 GCA_028290685.1 Devosia sp.
TGATGGAGGAAACTGACGAACTCGGCGCCCTCGAAGGTGTGCGGCGCGCCCTTGTAGTCGACCTGGCCGAGCTGCTCGAGCTTGGCGTGTTTCATATGAAAGCCATCCATGGGCACCAGCGCGGCGCCGCCCGGATGGGTGGCGTTGAGCATGGTGACCAATTCGGCAGCCAGCGTCGATTTGCCCGTGCCCGGACCACCGGCGAGGCCGATGGCGATGCGGTGGTGGGCGGCGCTCTGCAGGGCAAGGATGTGCGGCACAAGGCGCGACAGGGCCTGCTGCGGCGAGAGGTTGAGGCGCTCGGGAGCCATCAGCGGGCCTTGCTCAGGCGGATCAGGAACCAGATGGGTACGACCAGCACGGCCCCGGTGAGGATATAGGCGCCGATATCCTGGAACACGCCGAAGCCATCGCGGATGGCGGCGTGGAACAGATCGATTGCCCCATCAATGACGTCCTGCGGGCGGACGCCGAAGACGCTCATCAGGAAGCCCACGATCAGCGACAGGATGGCGAGACGAACGAGAACCCCGGCGGGGCTGCCGCCCAGGAAGCGTTCCACACCGCTGCGGCGTGGCGTTTGGACGGGATATTGCTCGCTCATGGGAGAACCTCAACTGGCCTTGGGGCATTGATGGAGATCATATAGGGTGTTTCGCCCA
Organism: Devosia sp.; assembly: GCA_028290685.1. Lineage (GTDB taxonomy): Bacteria > Pseudomonadota > Alphaproteobacteria > Rhizobiales > Devosiaceae > Devosia. The sequence continues at coordinate 663 of JAQGJI010000122.1, forward strand.
TTGCAGAAGGCCTATCCTGCTGCCGGAGTTTTTGTTGGCCGAACTGCCCCCTATCATCAATGACTGGTTTGCCCGCAAGGGCTGGGCGCCGCGCGAGCATCAGCTCGCCGTGCTGGAAAGCTGGCAGGCCGGGGCTTCGGCGCTGCTGATTGCACCGACCGGAGCGGGCAAGACGCTGGCGGGTTTTCTGCCGACGCTGGTGGATCTGGCGGATGGCAAGTTCGAGGGGCTGCATACGCTCTATATTTCGCCGCTCAAGGCGCTGGCCGTGGACGTGCAGCGGAACCTCAACGCACCAATCCTTGAGATGAATTTGCCAATCCGTGCCGAGACGCGGACGGGGGATACGCCGGCGAGCAAGCGGGCGCGGCAGCGCACCAATCCACCCCATGTGCTGCTGACCACGCCCGAGCAATTGTGCCTCTTGATCAGCCATCCGCAGGCGGAGCTGCTGTTCGGCTCGCTCAAGCGCATCGTGCTCGATGAATTGCATGCGCTGGTCACATCCAAGCGCGGGGAACTGCTGTCGCTGGCGCTGGCGCGCATTGCCAGGCTTGCGCCGGACCTGCAGATCACGGCGCTGAGCGCAACCGTGGCGCGGCCAGACTTGTTGCGAGACTGGATTGCCCAGCCGGTGGCGCCAAAGCCGGCGCATCTGCTGACCACTTCGGGCGGCGCGGCGCCGGTGCTGGAGATCCTGCAGACCGGGCAGCGCCTGCCCTGGGCCGGACATTCGGCCAATTATGCCCATGCCGAACTCTATGAGGTCATCAAGCAGCACAAGACGACGCTGCTGTTCGTCAATACGCGTTCGCAGGCCGAAATGCTGTTCCAGGGATTGTGGGCGGTGAACGACGATTTGCTGCCCATCGCGCTGCATCATGGCTCGCTCTCGGTGGAGCAGCGGCGCAAGGTGGAGTCCGCCATGGTGGCGGGAACGCTCAAGGCCGTGGTGTGTACCTCGACGCTGGATCTGGGCATCGACTGGGGCGATGTGGACCTGGTGGTGCAGGTGGGGGCGCCCAAGGGCAGCTCGCGCATGCTGCAGCGGATCGGACGCGCCAATCACCGGCTGGACGAGCCATCCAAGGCGATGCTGGTGCCCTCCAACCGCTTCGAGGTGCTGGAGTGCGAGGCAGCTTTGGAGGCGGTGGCCGAGAACCATCAGGACAGCGAGGACCCGGTGCTTGGCGGCTATGACGTGCTGGCCCAGCATGTGCTGGGAATGGCCTGCGCCGAGCCGTTCGTGGCCGATGAATTGTTTGATGAGGTGCGGCGGGCCTGGCCCTATCGCGACTTGCCGCGGGGGCAGTTCGACCGGGTGGTGGAATTCGTGGCGACGGGGGGATATGCGCTCCAGGCCTATGAGCGCTATGCGCGGCTCAAGAAAACCGAAGACGGCAAATGGCGCATCGCCAATGCGCAGGTCGCCCAGCAGTACCGGCTCAACATCGGCACCATTGTTGAAGAGCCCATGGTCAAGGTGCGCCTGATCCGCGGGCGGCTGGCCAAGAAGGGGCAGGCCGAGCGGCCCCTTGGTGCGGGCGGGCGCGTGTTGGGGGAGATGGAAGAGTATTTCTTCGGCACGCTTCTGCCGGGGGATACCTTTGTGTTCGGCGGCGAGATCGTGGCCTTTGAAGGGCTGCGCGACAACGAGGCGTTCGTGACGCGGGCGCAGGCGACTGACCCGAAGATCCCCTCCTACATGGGAGGCCGGTTCCCGCTTTCGACCTACCTTGCCGAGCGGGTGCGCAATCTGCTCGATACCCCCGAGAGCTGGAGCCGCCTGCCCCCGCAGGTCAGCGAATGGCTGCGGCTGCAACGCGATGTGTCGGTACTGCCGGGGCGCGAGTCGCTGCTGGTCGAGACCTTTCCGCGCGGCGCCCAGAACTACATGGTCTGCTACCCGTTCGAGGGCCGGCTGGCGCACCAGACGCTTGGCATGTTGCTGACGCGGCGGCTGGAGCGGGCACGGGCACGGCCGCTGGGGTTCGTGGCGTCCGAATATGCGCTGGGCATATGGGGGCTGGGTGATCTTTCCGCATTGATCCGAACGGGGCGGTTGTCGCTCGATGAGCTGTTTTCTGAGGACATGCTGGGGGACGATCTCGAGGATTGGCTCGATGAATCGGCGCTGATGAAGCGCACGTTCCGCCACTGCGCCATCATCGGCGGGCTGATCGAGCGGCGCCATCCCGGCAAGGAGAAGACCGGGCGGCAGATCACGATGAGTTCAGACCTGATCTACGACGTGCTCTACCAGCACGAGCCCGACCACATCCTGATCCAGGCGACGCGGCGCGACGCAGCGCGGGGATTGCTGGATATCGGGCGTTTGGGCGACATGTTGCGCCGAATTCGCAGCCATATCGTGCATCAGCCACTGCAGCGGATTTCGCCTCTGGCCGTGCCGATCATGCTCGATATCGGACGCGAGCCGATTTATGGCGAAGCGCGCGAATCAGCTATGGCGGATGCAGCTGACGAACTGATGCGGGAAGCTTTGAGCGGTCCCGAAAGGACAGATCGCACCAGTGGAGCGATTTGACGCGAAAAGGCCCTGAGAGCTGTGCTCGAATGGCGGAGCACGAGTTGAGCCAGACCAATATTCGCGCCGAGATTACGGAGACCCCGGTCTTGCGCTTTGCCGGACACAATTTTGAGCCCCTGCCCTCTGGCGCGTTGTTCTGGCACGCCGAGCAGACGCTGCTGGTTGCCGACCTGCATCTGGAAAAAATGAGCAGCTTTGCCCGGCGCGGGCAGATGCTGCCACCCTACGATACCGGGTTGACGCTGGCGCGGCTCGAAGCCGACATGCGCCGCACGGGCGCCGCGCGGGTCATCTCGCTGGGCGACAGCTTTCACCGCGACGAGGGCACGACCACCCTGAGCGCGCTGGACCGCGCGCGGCTCGATGCGCTCACCGACATGGCCGAATGGCTCTGGCTTTCAGGCAACCACGATCCCCGGCCCCACGCCTTGGGCGGGCGCTGCCTGCCAATGCTGGATCTCGCTGGGCTGACGCTCAGCCATGAGCCGAAGCGGGGCAGCCCGGGCCTGGTATCAGGGCATCTGCACCCGGCCGCCCATATCTATATTGCCGGGCGCTCGAGCCGGCGGCCGTGCTTTGTGCATGACAACAGGTTGATGATCCTGCCCGCCTATGGCGCCTCGACCGGCTCAATCAACATCCTGTCGCCGGCGTTCGTGGGGCTGTTCCACTGGCC
>JAQGJI010000140.1 GCA_028290685.1 Devosia sp.
GCCGCGAAATCACGCCACGCGCTGCTTCCGGGAACCACGAGCCCATTGGGGCAGCCAGGTGCCATGAGCCTGGGTAAGGTCGTCCACCAGGTTCCAGATTTGCTCGAGATCGAGTTCGGCTGCCGTATGGGGGTCCATCATCGCGGCATGGTAGATGTGCTCGCGATTTTCCTCCATCAGCGCCCGCACGGTCAGTTCCTGCACGTTGATGTTGGTGCGGATCAGGGCCGTCAGTTGCGGGGGCAGGTCCCCGATATAGGTGGGCTGCAGGCCGTTGTCATCGACCAGGCACGGCACTTCCACCGCAGCGTTGTTGGGCAGTGAGGTGATCACGCCATTATTGCGCAGATTGCCGTAGATCACCGAAGGTTCACCCGTCCACACCGAATGAACGATGGAGGAGGCATATTCCTTGGACTGCTTGACCTCTATACGGTCGGCCTTCTTGTAATCCTCGGAGGTCTTCTTCCACTTGGCGATCTGCTCGACACAGCGCTTGGGATATTCATCCAGCGGAATGCCGAACCTCTCGATCAGGTCCTCGCGGCCTTCCTTGATGAAGTAGGGGGTGTATTCGGCGAAGTGCTCGGAACTTTCGGTGACGAAGTACCCCAGCCGGGTCATCATCTCGTAGCGCACCTTGTTGTTCTGGCGCGGGTTCCATTTGCTTGGCTTGGGGGCCGTGCCGGCGGCATAGGCCTTGAACAGCTCTGGATAAAGATCCTTGTAGGATCCATCGGGCAGGCGCTGCTCGAACTTGAGATAGAACGCCATGTGGTTGATGCCGGCGGAGCGGTAGCGGATGTCCTCGTAGGGGATGTCGAGGTCATGGGCCAGTTCCATGGCCGTGCCCTGCACCGAGTGGCAGAGGCCCACCTGCTTGATGGTGGGGTATTTCTCGGCAATAGCCCAGGTGTTGATGGCCATCGGGTTGACGTATTGCAGCATGATCGCCTCGGGCGCGACCTGGAGCATATCTTCGCAGATGCTCCACAGATGCGGCACGGTCCGCAGGCCGCGCATGATGCCGCCGACGCCCAGCGTATCGGCGATGGTCTGGCGCAGCTTGTATTTCTTGGGGACTTCGAAATCCACGACGGTGGAGGGCTCATAGCCCCCGATCTGGAAGCAGACCACAACGAAATTGGTGCCGTCCAGTGCCTGGCGCTGGTTGGAGAACGTTTCGACCTTTGCCTTCACGCCCAGCGTCGAGATCAGCTTTTTGGCGATGACCTCGCTCTCTTCCAGCCTGGTGGGGTTGATGTCCATCAGCCGGATCGTGGCGCCCGCAAGTGCCTTGCGCTGCAAGATGTCGCCGACGATGTTCTTCATGAACACCGAGGAGCCGGCACCGATAAAGGTAATCTTGGGGTTTGCCATTAAACGCTCCTGGACGGCCAGTTCGGATACGGGACGGGCGTCGCTGGCCTTCGGGCCCTGTCGGCTCCTGCGAACGATCAGAACGTATTCCTTGCCACGGGCTAGGCAATCCGGAATGATAAAGACTTGTTCCGGTTTTCAAAGAAATGAATTGATCAGCATGGATCATGAGAAACGGGGCGGAACAGCATTACCCCGTGGTCGCGCGCCCAAGCCGACCCCTCCGCCTGACCGCAGCTTTTATGCGTCTGGCAAGGCGTTTGGGCGCTTCGGCATCCGCTCTTTCACGCCCCGGATCATGCCGGAGCCCCATAGCCACGGCCATATCGAGTTCAACTGGCTGACGGGCGGCAGCATGGATTACCTGTTCGGGGGAGAGGCTTGCACCATCAGGCAAAACCGGCTTGTGGCCTTTTGGGCCGGTATTCCGCACCAGACGGTGGCGCTGCACGAAGCGGGGGACGCCCGGCAGCTCAATATCTACCTGCCCATGGATGCATTTCTTGAAATGCCGCAGTTGGGGCGCCTCACCGAAACCTTGATGGGCGGAGCCATTATTCAGCTTGCACCCGAATGCATCGGGCTTGAAACGCTGGAGCGCTGGCATGGCGATTATCGCAGCGGTAATTCCCTGCGCGCCGATCTCGTGCGGACCGAAATCGGCACCATGTTCCGCCGCGCCGCAATTACCGGCTGGGATGTGTTGCTGCCGGCCTGGGTGGAGCAGGCAGCTGGAGGTCGCACGCGCACGGGTTCGCCCGTGCGCTACGTTGTTCGGATGGTGCGCCACATCGTGGAAAACATCGCTGAGCCGCTGAGCGCCCAAAGCGTTGCCAGGGTGGTGGGTTTGCACCCCAATTACGCGACCAATCTCTTCACCAAGGTGATGCGCATCCCGGTGCAGAAATTTGTTACCCGCGTGCGCCTGATCCGGGCCCGTTCGCTGCTGTTCGATGGCAGCCTGTCCATCGCCAACGTGGCCTTCCAATCTGGGTTTGTGTCCCAAACCCAGTTTTACGAACACTTTCGCAAGGCCTATGGCATGACACCCAGTCAGATGCGCAAGCACACCATCGAGGGTTAGAAACGTGTCCGATATCCGAACTCGATGTCATCGGGCCTTGAGCCTGGATCCCTCCTGAAGGCGCTCTACCCGCCGCAACTGTTGCTGTTTGCGCACGCACCCCCGCCCCATATGGCCCCGGACGCGAAGCGATATCGAGCCGGGGTGTTACCGGGTGGCGGGGGAGTGCCGAGCACAACCTCAAGTGTTGAACTTGAACAGCATCACGTCGCCGTCCTTGACAACATATTCCTTGCCTTCGTCGCGGGCCTTGCCGGCTTCCTTGGCGGGCACTTCGCCCCCCAGGGTCACGAAATCCTCGTAGCCGATGGTCTGGGCGCGAATAAAGCCGCGCTCGAAATCGGAGTGAATAACCCCTGCGGCAGCTGGAGCCTTGTCGCCCTTGTGAATGGTCCAGGCGCGTGTTTCCTTGGGGCCCACGGTAAAGTAGGTTTGCAGGCCCAGCAGGGCATAGGCCTCGCGGATCAGCCGATTGAGGCCGGCCTCCTTGAGGCCGAGCGATTCAAGGTATTCGGCCTGTTCGGCGTCGGGCAGCTGGGCCAGTTGCGATTCGATCTCTGCCGAGATGATGACGACGCCGGCTTCGTTCTTGCGGGCGTAATCTTCCACCAGCTTGCTCATGGCATTGCCGTTTTCGGCTGACCCTTCATCGACATTGCAGACATAGAGCGCCGGCTTTGAAGTCAGCAACTGCAGTTCGCCGAATGCTTTTTCCTCCTCGGCGTCACGCTTGACGAAGCGGGCGGACTTGCCATCGCGCAGCAGCACCAGGGCTCGATCGATCAAGTCCAGCGTCAGCTTGGCGTCCTTGTCGCCTGTCTTGGCTTTCTTTTCGACGCCCGCGCGGCGCTTCTCGAGGCTTTCAAGGTCTGCCAGCATCAGCTCGGTTTCCACCACTTCGGCGTCGGCAAGCGGGTCGACCTTGTTGGCGACGTGAATGATGTTGCCGTCTTCAAAGCAGCGCAGAACATAGGCAATGGCATCGCATTCGCGAATATTGGCGAGGAACTGGTTACCCAGTCCTTCCCCCTGCGAGGCACCCTTGACCAGGCCTGCGATGTCCACAAAACTCATGCGGGCGGGCAGGATCTGCTGGGACTTGCCAATGGAGGCCAGCTTGTCCAGCCGATGATCGGGCACCGATACCTCGCCCACATTGGGTTCGATAGTGCAGAATGGAAAGTTGGCGGCCTGGGCGGCCGCGGTGCGCGTCAGCGCATTGAAAAGGGTCGACTTGCCAACATTGGGCAGGCCGACAATGCCCATCTTGAAACCCATGGAATTGCTCCAAAAACCGTTGGCCTCCACTTGGTTCGGATCGGTCCCGATGTCAATGCGAAGCAGTCGATCAAGCCCACAAGCGTTAATTCAGCGGTGGCTTGGCAAACCCCTTGACCAGGATCGGGCCGGTGGGCCGCCCGGTTGGCGAGCCGGGGAAAGGCTCGAGCGTGATCTCATAAAGCTGGCCGGCCTCGGGAGGCGGCAGGCTTGGGCCGGCGAGCCGAATATCGCGCGCGGCTGGAAGCGTTCCCAGGGAAACCGGACCTGTTGCAGGGTCCGGCAGGGTCCAGACCTGCAGCACCTGCCCCTGCGGGGCCGCAAAGCTTTCGAGCGGCACCAGGCGCACGCTGTCATCGGCAAAGACTTCGATGATGACGGCCGGGCTGGCGTCAGCCTCGTTCAGCAGCACAGCGATCATGGTCGGCGTTGCGGTCCGCGTCACGGTCGTCCCAGCCAGATATCCGGCGCCAAGCGCAACAAGGACGCTGGCGGCCAGCGGCCACCAACCCCCTGGAGGGGCAGTTTTGCGGCGGGCCTGCAGCGGCAGGACCGGTGCTGCCTCGGTGCGGGGAGCAGTGATCAGTTGCTGCTCGATGCGCGTCCATAAATCCGCCCTATAGCCCATGGGTGCGGCCGTCTCGTCAAGCCGGGACATTTGCCCGGCAAATTGTGCGGCCATGCCGGCCAGTTCGGGGTCCTGGGCGCAGGTGGTTTCAAAGCGTTTGGCGTCCGCCTCATCGAGCAGGCCCAGCACATATTGGCCGGCAAGGTCGAGCTTGTCCTCACGGTTCATGACAGGCACTCCTGCAAGGACAAGGTGCCCCGGCGGATCCAGGCCTTGACCGTCCCCAGCGGAGCATCGAGCGTGGCGGCGACCTCGCCATGACTGAGCCCGGTGACGTAGCACAGCAGGATGGCCCGCCGCTTGAACTCATCGAGCTGGCCCAGGCAGGTTTTGAGCGCATCGCCTTCGGCCAGGGCGTCAAACGCGTTCAGGGCATCGAGCGAGCGGTCCCCCAGTGCTGCCAGCGTTTCACCGTCGTGGTAATCCATCCGGCCGCCGTCGCGCAGCAGATTGAGGGCGCGATGGCGCACGATGGTGATCAGCCAGGCCATGGCATTGCCGCGCGCGGCATCGAACTGCGCCGCGCGCTGCCAGACCGCTACAAAGGCGTCCTGAACCACTTCTTCGGCCAGGTCCTGCCGCCGTACGATGCGGCGCGCAATAGCAACAAGCCGTCCCGCCTCGTGATCAAACAGCAGGGCCAGCGCCGAGCGGTCACCCTTGGCGATGCGCTCGAGCAGGGATCGGGTCTCGTGAGCCTCGGGCAAGGTTGGCCTCAGTGCTTTTCTGCTGGACCTACTACACGCGGCAAACCGGTCTGGACGCAAGAGGACAATTTCTTTTCCGCTGCTGCATCCGTTGCCGCTCCCCACGGGTAGAGCCTTCGTAACCGGCGCTTGACGCCCACAAACCAACGAGGAGATTATCCATGTTCAACCTGCTTCGCGTGACCCTGCTGACGGGTACTGCTTTTGGCGCCCTGGCCGGCGCAGCCCTGGCCGCCCCGGCTGTTGGCCTGGTTGGGGACACAACCCTGGTCATGTTCGATACCGAGAGCCTTGACGTTTCCGGCACCATGGAAGTGAGCGGTGTTGACGCCCTTGCCGGCATTGACGTCCGCCCGGCCGACCAGATGCTGTATGGCGTTTCCAAGGCCGGCGAAATCGTCACCATCGACACCACGAGCGGCGCTGCAACCGTTAAAAGCACGCTGTCCGAAATGCTGCCCAGCTTCGATGGGGCCATCGTCGATTTCAACCCCATGGCCGATCGCCTGCGCCTGATGGCGAGCGATGGCACCAATCACCGCGTCAATGTGGACGACGGCATGGTCACCATCGATGGCAGCCTGGCCTATGAGCAAGCCGACATGCATGCCGGGGAAACACCCGCCATTGTGGACGCCGCCTACATCAACTCCATCGGCAAGCCCGAAGCCACGGCCATGTACGACATCGACTCCACCATCGTGGCGCTGATCCAGCAGACCGCGCCAAATGATGGCACGCTGGCTGCTGTCGGCGAGCTCGGTATCGATGGCGCCGACAATTACGCCTTCGACATTTCGGCGACCGACGAGCTGACCAACACCGCTTACCTCGTTGCAGGCTCGACGCTTTATACGGTTGATCTGGAAACCGGCGCCGCAACTTCTGTGGGCGAAATCACCGGCCTTGATGGCGCGATCACCGATATCGCCATCCTGCAGTAGCTGGCGAGCCGCCCTTGAAGGGCGGCTTCAGCATGGTGTCACCCCGGGCTCGATCCTGAGATTTCAGGACGGATCCGGGGGGAAGTGCGGGGTCCCAGCGAGTGCGTCAAGCGGGCCAGGGGGACAAAAACTTTCCCATCTACTCGCCTTTGAACAGCTTTTTGAGCATAGCCGCCATGGGACCGGTTTCGGGCAAGTTGACGGCGGGTTTAGCGGGCCGGGCCTGCCGGATATGGCTCTGCGCTTTGGGCGACGGCTTGTCCTCGGCCGCTTCAGCCGGTCTTGTCGCCAGCGCCAGTTTGTTCATGAAGCCGCTATCGTCGCCCTTGAGCAACAGGCTGACATGCTTGCCGATGCCCTCCAGCAGCGGTTCGAGCCAGGCCTTGTCGGCCTTGGCGAAATCGCCCAGCACATGGGGGGTCACGAATTCCTTCCCGGGATGGCCGATGCCCAGCCGCACGCGCTTGTAGTTCAGCCCGATCTGCGGATCGATCGAGCGCAGGCCGTTATGGCCGCCATTGCCGCCGCCGATCTTGACCCGCACCTTGCCGGGCGCCAGATCGAGTTCGTCATAGAACACGATGATGTCGGCCGGCTCGATCTTGTAGAACTGTGCCACCTGCTGCACGCTGTCGCCCGAGCGGTTCATGAAGGTTTGCGGCTTGAGCAGGATGACCTTTTCACCACCGATAGTGCCTTCGGCCAACAGCCCGGCATGCTTGGAGCGAAACTGGCCAATGGCGTGCTCGCGCGCAACCGCATCGATCGCCATGAAGCCGATATTGTGGCGATTGCCCTGATACTGGCTGCCCGGATTACCCAGGCCGGCAAGGAGTTTCATGCACCCGCTCCAAACAAAAGAGGCGACCCGCAGGCCGCCTCGGATTGCGCATAAAACCGGCCGCGATTATTCCGCGTCGGTTGTGCCTGCATCGCTGTCGCCAGCCTCATCCCCACTCGAGCGCAGTGCCGAGGGGGCAACGATCGTGGCGATGGTGACATCTTCTTCGTGGCTGTGGTCGACCGAGCCGGCCGGCAGCTTGACGGAGGAGATGTGGATGGTATCGCCGATATCAAGGCCCGTCAGGTCGACAGTCACTTCCTCGGGGATGTTGTCCGCAGCAACGGTCAGATCCAGCGTGTGGTGCACGATGTTGAGCGT